>NZ_LJFZ01000044.1:0-56003 GCF_001420875.1 Frankia sp. AvcI1
CACCGCCACCACCAAATCCACCGAACGAGGAACCCGAACCGCCACCACCCGATCCGGACCCGCACCCCGCTCCACCAACCAATGCGCCAACTGATTCGCCCGCCGATCCAACTCCCCATAACTCAACCGCACACCCTCACCAACAACCGCCACCCGATCCGGAGCCGACGCCACCCGCGCCTCAAACACGTCCGGCAACGTCCCCCCCACCACCCCACGACCCGTCTCATTAACCCCACCCACCAACCACTCCCACTCCCCAGCCCCCAGCACATCCACCGCACCCACCCGCACACCAGGATCAACAACCAACGCCTCCAACACCCGCACCAACCGAGCCGCGATCCCCTCCGCCGTCACCCGGTCGTAGAGGTGGTTCTGGTAGTCCAGGGAAAGGCGCAGATAGGGGTCGGCGGAATTGAGGGTGAGCGGATAGTGGGAGCCCGCGAACGGCCGGATGCCGTCAATCGTGAATCCGGCGGCGTCGTTCGCCTCGACGAGACCCTCGCGGTCGATCGGGAAGGACTCGAACACCACGATCGTGTCGAACAGCGCCGGCAGCCCGACACCCCGCTGGATGTCGGCGAGCCCGTAGTGATGGTGGTCGAGCAGCGCGGTCTGCCGCTGCTGCAGCTCGATGACGACGTCGGCCAGGCTGAGGTCCGGCCGGCACAGCACCCTGACCGGCAGGGTGTTGATGAACAGGCCGACCATCGCGTCCGAGCCCGGCAGGTCCGCGGGGCGACCGTTGACGGNGGCGCCGAACACGACGTCCTTCTGCCCGGTCAGTTTCGACAGCAGAACCGCCCAGGCAGCCTGCAGCAGCGTGTTCAGCGTGACCCCGAGTTCCGCGGCGCGCTTGGCCAGCTCGCGACCCTTGTCGATCGACAGNGGAACCTCGACCCGACCCAGCGCGGACGGCGTCTCCCGCGTGGGGGTGTGGGCGGCCACCAGGGTCGGCTGGTCGAGGTCGGCGAGCTCCGCAGCCCAGACCGTGGCGGAGNCCTGCCGGTCCTGCGCGGACAGCCAGGCCAGGTAGTCGCCGTAGTCGCGGGCCGGGGGCNGGTCCCGCGCACCCGCGTAGAGCCGGATCAGGTCCTCGATCACCAGCGGTGAGGACCAGCCGTCGAACAGGGCGTGGTGCGCCGTGATGACCAGCTTCGCCCGCTGCGGCCCGGTGGTGAGCAGCGCCAGCCGGGTCAGGGGCGGACGGGTCGGAGCCAGCCGGTCGNCGCGGTCCTCGGCGAGGTAGCGCTCGAGCGCCGCCTCCTGCTCGGCGTCGGTGCGGCCGGTCAGGTCGAGGTGCTGCCAGGGCATGTCGACGTGCTCCGGCACCACCTGTACCGGGTCGCCGCCGGCCCCGGTGACGAAGGCCGCGCGCAGGTTCGGGTGGCGCTCCAGGAGAGCCTGCCCGGCCCCGCGCATGCGCGNCGGGTCGACGTGTCCGGAAAGGTGCAGCACGAACTGCATGTGGTAGACGTCGAAGGAGCCCTCGGCGAGCTCCGCCTGGAAGAGGATCCCGGACTGCGCCGGCGGCAACGGCCAGACCTCGGCGAGCCGGCCGTAACGTGCCTCCCAGATCTCCAGATCGTCCTGGCGCACCGCGACCAGCGGGGTGTCGGACGGCGTCAGCCCGCCCACCCGGGGGCCGGCGGCGTACGCGGCCATGCCGCGCAGCACCTCGACCCACAGCTGCGCCAGCTCGGCGACCCGTTCCCGGGACAGCAGCCCGGTGGGGAACATGAGCACGGCCTGCAACTGNCTGCCCTCGGCGGCGTCCGTGGCGACCGCGTTGACCTCCAGCGCGGACAGCGCCGGCAGGTCCGGATCCGGCTGCGGGACCAGCTCGGTGGACCAGGACGCCGGCCCCCAGCCGACTGCCCGCAGGTGCTCGGGCACGTCGGCGTCGGAGATGCGGCCCAGGTAGTTGAACCCGATCTGCGGCGCCGGACGGTTGGCGAGCGCCGCGGCGGTGTCCGGGTTCAGATACCGCAGCAGGCCGAATCCCACCCCCCGGTCCGGAATGNCCCGCAGCTGCTCCTTCACCAGCTTGATCGCNCTGNCGGCGGTGGCACCACCCGCGAGCACGTCGGCCAGGTCCAGCCCGCGCACGTCGACCCGGGCCGGGTACATGCTGGTGAACCAGCCGACGGTCCGGGAAAGGTCCGCCCCGGGCACCACGCTCTCCTCGCGNCCATGCCCCTCGAGCCGGACCAGCGTCGCGCGCTGCGCGCCGCGCCACCTGTCCACCGCGAGGGCGAGCGCCGCCAGCAGCACGTCGGTCCCGGTGCCCCGGAACGTCGCCGGCAGGGTGGTCAGAACCGCCTCGGTCACCTCCGGGGACAGCCGCACCCGCACGCTGTCGACCGTGGCCATCACGTCCACGGCCGGGTCGAACGCCCGCGCGCCGAGCGGGGGGTTCGGCACGGCGAGCACGTCCTGCCAGTGGGCGAGTTCCGCCGCGCGCGCCGGGCGCAGCGCCTCGGCCTGCAGCGCCGACAGCCAGCGGCGGGCGGACGTCCCGACCGGGGGCAGGGCGGACGTGCCGCCGCGACGCGACTGCTGCCAGCTCTCGGCGAGGTCGGACATCAGGATGCGCCACGACACCCCGTCCACCACGAGGTGGTGCAGCACCACGAGCAGCCGACCCGCACCCGACGCCGCGGTGAACCAGACGAAGGCGGCCATGATCCCGGCCCGCGGGTCGAGCCGCCCGACCGCGTCGTCCAGCTCGGCCTTCGCCACCGCCAGCAGCGCCGGCTCGTCCCACCGGCCGTCGCAGGCAACCCGGTGGATCAGATCCGCCGCCCGCGCGGTGCCGGTCGCCGGCACGACGAGGGTCGGGTCGTCGTCACCGATCAGCCGCGCGCGCAGCAGGTCGTGCCGGTCGAGCACGGCGTCCAGCGTCGTGGCCAGTTCACTCGCGTCGATGTCGGCGGGCAGTTCCAGCGCCATCGCCATGGCGAAGCGGTTCATCCCACCGCCGTGGCCGAAGACATGCCGCGCCACCGGCGGCAGCGGCATCGGTCCGATCCCGCCGCCCGGCTCCTCCGCGAGCACGGGCACCCGCGCTCCGCGGACCCGGGCCGTCTCCGCGAGTCTGGCCGCCGTCCGGGCCTCGAAGATCTCCCGCGTGGTGACCTCCAGGCCGCGGGCGCGGGCCCGCGCCACCACCTGGATCGACCGCAGGCTGTCACCGCCCGCCGCGAAGAAGTCGTCGTCGATACCAACCCGCTCCACGCCGAGCACGTCCGCGTAGGCCGCGGCGATGATCCCCTCCGCCTCGGTGCGCGGCGCGCGGTAGGNCTCCTCCACGAACTCCGGCTCCGGCAGGGCCGAGCGGTCGAGCTTGCCGGTCGGGCCGTACGGCAGCTCGCCCACGACCACGAACGCCGAGGGCACCATGTAGTCGGGCAGCCGGGCGGCGAGGAAGCGCCGCAGTTCCGCCGCCGACGCCCCGGACTGCATGTCCACGTCGCCGATACCGCCCGCGCCGTCGTCACCGACGGCACCCTCGCCGGTATGCACCACGTACGCGACCAGCCGCCGGCCACCCGAGGGCGCCTCCCGGCCGACCACCACCGCCCGGCTGATGCCCAGGTGCAGCTCGCACACGGCCTCGACCTCGGCCGTCTCGATACGGAAGCCGCGTACCTTCACCTGACCATCGCCGCGACCGACGCACTCCAGCCGGCCGTCGGCGTCGCGACGCGCCAGGTCACCCGTGCGGTACATGCGCTCGCCCGGGTGACACCACGGGTTCGCCACGAACCGCACGGCGGTCAGGCCCGGCTGGCCGTGGTAGCCGCGGCCGAGGCAGCGTCCCGCCACGTACAGTTCACCGACCACGCCCGGCGGGACCGGAGCCAGTCCCGGGCCCAGCACGTAGGCACGCATGTTTCCCAGCGGGGTGCCGATCGGCGCGACCTCGGCCTGGGGCGACGGCTCGGACGCCGCGAGGGAGAACGTCGTGGCGTAGAAGCTCTCGCTCTGCCCGTAGCAGTTCACGATCCGGGCGTCGGGAAGGGCCTCGCGTACCTGCCGGANCAGCCGGGTCGGCAGCAGGTCGCCGGCGAGGACCACCGAACGCACGCCAGACGTGCTCGGCAGGTGGTCGACCAGTTCCCCGAGCACCGACGGGACCGCGCTGATCACCTGGCCGTGCCAGCCCTCGCGCTCGCCCAGGACCAGGGCGCTCGGTACGACCTCGGCCGTGCCGCCGGTGGACAGGGCGGTCAGCAGCTCGAAGACCGAGACGTCGAAGTTCACCGAGGTGCCGGCCAGCATCCGCCAGCCGGCGGACGGGCTGAGCACGCGGGCCAGTTCCCGCACCCCGTTGACGACACTGCGGTGGGTGATGGCCACCGCCTTCGGCCTGCCCGTGGAACCGGACGTGTACATCACGTACGCCAGGTTGTCCGGGCCGAGCGGCGGGACGCGGCCCGCGCCGTCCGCACCGTCACCGCGGGAGTCCCAGCCGTCGCGGTCGTCGAGGGTGAGGACCGAGAGGTCGTTGGGCGGCAGGGCCTGCCAGGTCGCGACGTCGGTGACCGCGAACCGGGNGGCGGCATCGGACAGCACGACGTCGACGCGTCCGGTCAGGTACTTCGGGTCCAGCGGCAGGTATCCGGCGCCGGACTTGAGGATGCCGAGCAGGCCGACCACCAGGTCCTCGGTGCGCGGCAGCGCCAGGATCACCAGGTCCTCCGGCCCGGCGCCGCGCCGGACGAGCTCACGGGCGACGCGGGTGGCGCGCTCGTCCAGCTGCCGGTAGGTCAGGGTCCGCTCCTCGCACACGACCGCCGCGGCGTCGGGGGTCCGGGCCACCTGCGCCTCGAACAGCGCCGGGATCGTGAGGTCGCGAGCCGCGTCGGCGCTGTCGTCGAGCCCGGCACGCAGTTGCTCCCACTCGGTCTCGTGGAGCACGTCGATGCCGCCGATCCGGCGGCGCGGGTCGGCGGTGAGCTCACGCAGCACCCGGACGAACCGGCTCGCGAGATCCTCGACCGTCTCCCGGTCGAACAGGTCCGTCGAGTACTCCAGGCGGCAGCCCGCCCCGCCCTCGGCGTTCGGGATCATGTTGAAGAACAGGTCGAACTTCGCCGTCGCGGTCTCGAGCGTCTCGTTCGTGACGTCCAGGCCGGCGAACTCCAGCCGGCCCAGCGGCTCCTGCCAGGCGAGCATCACCTGGAAGAGCGGGTGGTAGGCGGTGGAGCGGTCCGGGTTGAGCAGCTCCACCAGCCGCTCGAAGGGCATGTCCTGGTTGTCGTAGGCGGCCAGCGCCCGCTCCCGCACACGCTGGAGCAGCTGGTGGAAGGTCGGATTCCCGGACAGGTCGACGCGCAGCACCCAGGTGTTGACGAAGAAGCCGACGAGGTCCCGCAGCTCCTCGTCGGTGCGCCCCGCGATCGGCGCGCCCAGGGGCACGTCGTCGCCGCATCCCAGGTGGTACAAAAGCACAGCCAGCGCCGACTGCATCACCATCGACACCGTGGTGTCCTGCTCGGCCGCCAGCGTCTCCACCAGGCGGGTCAGGCCGGNGTCGAGGGAGAACTCGACCAGTCCACCCCGGGACGTCATCGACCGGGGACGCGCCCGATCCGTCGGGATGGCCAGCGGCTGGGCGAGATCGGCCAGGGCCTCGCGCCAGTAGGCAAGCTGCCGGGCCGCCAGACTGTCCGGGTCGGACTCGTCGCCGAGCACGTCCCGCTGCCACAGCGCATAGTCCGCGTACTGCACCGGAAGCGGCTCCCACGCGGGGGCCGCGCCCTGCCGGCGGGCTGCGTAGGCGGTGGTGAGGTCGCGCAGCAGCGGCCCGAGGGACTCCCCGTCCAGCGCAATGTGGTGCACCACCAGCACGAGCGTGTGCTCGCGCGGTCCGCACCGCAGCAGCTTCGCGCGGATCGGGGCGTCGGCGGCCAGGTCGAAGTGCGCGGTGGCCACCTGTTCGACCGCCGCCNCCCGCTGCTGTTCGGTGACCTCGGCGACGGGCAGGTCGAACCGGTTCTCGCCGGGGGAAAGGATCCTCTGGTGCGGCACGCCGTCGTCGCCCTCGACGATCACCGTACGGAGAACCTCGTGCCGGTCGATGACATCCCGNAGCGCCGCCTGCAGCGCATCNGCGTTCAGGTCACCAGTCAGTCGGAGGGCAAAAGCGCCGTTGTAGGTCGCCGACGGTCCTTCGAACCGGTCCACGAACCACAGCCGACGCTGNGCGAACGACAACGGGATCATCGTGTCTCCAAATCGGCAGGTCAACCCGGAGGGTGACCCGGAAGTCAGCTCTGGTCGAGCACGGCGAGGAGTTCGTCGTTGTAGAAGTCGTCGAGGGAGCACGCGCCCGACACCGTCGAGAAGTACCGGTCGATCAGCTCCTGGTGGCCGACCAGTTTTCCCAGCAGTTCCGTGCGCCCCTCGGGCCTGAGCTCGGCCACGTTCAACACACCCTGGTAGAGGTTCAGGAACTCGTCGCGCAGATCTTCCTCGTAGGCTTTCAGGGNGACCTCGAGGGCCGCCTCGTCGTGCAGTCCCTGGCCGATGCGCTCGGTGAGAAGACGGGCCTGGATGAAGGCGTCGGTGATGCCGCGGGCGGTAATGGAATCCTTGTGGTGCACCGCGTCGCCGAGCAGTACCCANCCGGGNCCGAAAGCCTTGCGGAAGTAGTTCTCCTGCTGGCCGGTGCCGTACAGTCGCTCCACTCGGCGGCCCGCCGCCATACNCTCGTACAACGCGGGCGCCGTCGCACGGACCGCTTCGAGGTAGGCCGCCTCCACCCGGGTGCGTACCCTGGTGAACTCCGCCTGCGGGAAATAGGTCATGACCAGGGTGAGATCGTCGTTGGTCGGGATCACACCGATCCAGCGTCCCGGCCGCTCGTACAGCTCGAAGTGCGCGGGCACTCCGGCCCAGTAGCTGTAGTACGTGCAGGTCATCCGCGGATGCTCGATGACGTTGCCCGCGCCGGCCCGGCGGGCCACCACGGACCGCATCCCGTCCGCGCCGACGACCAGCCAGGCCCGGTCCGTCGCCACCGCCCCGCCGGGCGTGGTGTATTGCACGCCGACCACCCGGTCGCCGTCGAAGAGCAGGTCCGTGACCTCGCAGGATTCCCGGAACTCCACTCCGGCCGCCACCGCGCCCGCCGCCAGGATCGGGTCGAGCACGAACCGCCTGGGGGCGTAGGTGGTCCGGTTGCCGTCGACCGGCAGGGAGAAACCGGCCAGGCGCACGCCCGGCGCGGTGTAGCTCTGCTGGTCGATCGGCTGGCAGCCCGCGTCCCGCAGGTCACCCAGCAGCCCCCACCGGTCGAGCAGTGCCACGCCCGGCTGGTGGATGTAGTGCGAGGAAAGGGTGTCCCGCGGGAACTGCGCCTTCTCCNGCAGCAGGACCCGGTATCCCTGCCGGGCGAACAGCATGGCCGCCGGCGCGCCCGCGCAACGGGCACCTATGACAATGAGGTCGTACATGGCGCCTCTCCTAGCAGACACTAATGGTTCGCGACATGGTCTCGACCGGGCGTCGCCCGGCGGTCGAGAAAGCCGCCGGACGCCCACGGGAGGCCGGCAGCCGCCCGGTCCTAACCGGCAGTCACGTCCATGGACTCGATGTACGCGGAAATCGAGGCAACCGTCGGGTTGAGGAACATCTGATCGACCGGGACCTCGATGCCGAGCTCTTCCATGAAGGCGCCCTGGATCCTGGCCATGATCACGGACTGGCCACCCAGCGAGAAGAAGTCGTCGTCCACCGAGAGGTCATCGAGGCGAAGTTCGCGGCACCAGATGGCGCGCACGCTGTCGGAGATCATCATGGATCCCTTCACACTCATCGGCTTCGGCGACTACGCCGGCACGCCGTTGTCGGCGCGCTCGTTCCGGAGCTGCTCCGCCAGCGCCCGCCGGTCGACTTTTCCGTGCGGGCTCAGGGGAATACCCGCGACGCTGAGGAACCGGGCGGGCACCATGTTCCTGGGAAGTTTCCCGAGTAGTTGGGCACGCACCTCGTCCTCGGCGAGACCGTCTCGCTCCGAAACGATGAACGCGATCAGCTCGGGCTCACCCAAACCGGTCCGGTCCACCACCACGGCCGCCTGCCTGACGTCNGCCAGCCGGCCGAGCGCACGTTCGATGTCGGTCGGGTCGATGCGCATACCGCGCACCTTCACCTGCGCGTCCAACCGGCCGGCGACGACCAGCTCCCCCGCTCCGGTCACATAGCCGCGGTCACCCGTGCGGTACAGCCGGTGGNCCACACCGTCGACCTCGACGGTCGTGAAGCGCTCCGACTCGGGGCCGGTACCACCCAGGTAGCCGGCACCCACGCTCGTTCCGCAGATACAGATCTCGCCGTACTCGCCCGCCGCGACACCGTGCAGCTGCTCGTCGACGATGTGCAGCTCGGTGTTGTAGGCCGGCCTGCCGACCGGCGCGATGTTCTGCCCGCCCCGCCAGTAGTCGGCGAGGTCGTAGGACGACGCGACGTCCGTGCACTCGGCGACGCCGTACTGGTGGAGCAGGGTGCAGGTGTTTCCGGGCTGCCGGGCCCAGACCTCGATCCNCTCGGTGTGCAGCGGCTCTCCGCCGAAGAGAACATAGTCGAGCTGGGTGAGCGCGGTACCGCCGCGGGCGGTCTCCCACTCCACCAGCAGATACAGCGTGCTCGAGGCACAGTGCACGGTGCGAATGTCATGCCGGGTCAGGATGCGATAGGCCATCNCAGCGTCGAAGTTTCGGCTCGACAGCAGGTACTGGGTTGCGCCGCAGAACAGCGGCATCAGAAGGCTGCGCTGCGAGAGGTCGAACCCGAACGCGCTGACCACCAGATTGTTCGACCCCTGATGGAGACCGTACTCCAGCATCAGCCAGTTCAACAGGTTGAACCAGCCCTCATGGCGGACGGTGGCCACCTTGGGGGTACCGGTCGACCCGGAGGTGAAGACTGCGTAACACAGGTCGTCCCCGGTGACCGAAACGTCCGGGTTCTCCGGCGAGCGACTGCTGAGATCGGCGTCGATTCCGTCGAGGGAGACCAGGTCGGCGCGCGCCGATTCGACCAGGCCCGCCGTCGCCGCGGAGGTCACGACCAGGGCCAGGTCCGGAATCTGCGCAAGCAGCAGCCGGAGCCGCTCCGCCGGGTAGGACGGGTCCATGGGGACATAACACGCGCCCGCCTTCAGGGTGCCAAGAATGGCGACGAGAAGGTCGGCCGAGTAGTCGAGGCAGACGCCAATCTTGGCACCTCTCCCGAGTCCGCGCGCGAGGAGAAGATGNGCGAACTGGTTGGCCCTCGCGTTCAGTTCCGCGTACGTCAGCTGCTGCCCGGCGCAGACGACGGCAACTGCGGTGGGTGTGGCCTGTGCATGCGCTTCGAACTTCGTGTGGACGACGGGGGCCGAGGGCAGGGCGACCCGCTTTCCCTGGATAATCATCAACTGACTCCGATGTCGCGGATATCTGGCCGGACGAGTCGCCGGCGCGTCACGGGAACCACCCCGATTCGGCGCCGGCGGATGCTACGTCGTTAGGAGGCGTACCGATCGGCCGCATCGAGTACCTGCGTCACCCACTTGCCGACAGGCAGTCCGTGCGCGGCGGCCACTTTCGAATAGGAATCCAGTTGGCCGGCGGACAGCTCGATGGTGAGCGTGGTGGCCTGCTGTCGGCGGCGACCGGCGGAGGTCGATCTGATCGGCCGGGGTGCCGCCCGCCTCTCGTCACCGCCTTGCTCGGGGAGTTCGTCCTCCTGGGACTGCTCCGCAAGGCTGGCCCGGATCGCCCGACGAAGTTCGTTGCGCGACCAGTTCTGTTGTTCGGCCTTGCGTAGCCAGTAGTCCTGCTCAGGCGTCGACAGGCGGGTGACCTCGGCGTGATGGGCGAAGCTGAGCCCGTCCCGCCTGCGGTGATGCTCGAACCGGCGGGCCACCCACGCGTAGTTGCGGAGGGTCTGGTAATCAAGCCCGGTTCTCTCGATCGCCTCCTGGTAGCGGCGCCAGCCGTAGGCGGCCTCACCGAAGATCAACCAGTCGGCCAGCCACCACGCCGAGGAGTTGGTGAGTTCACGAAGACTGATCCCGATCTTTTCCCAGGATCGTTCGGACAGGTTCTGCGGGAACGTCATTCCCGACTTCTGCATCTTGGCTTCCAGCCCCATGAGGGACAGGGTCGCATCGCGCTGCGCCGGCTCAGCGCTGGATCCAACCGGCCGTATCTCCACACTGCTCGTGGCTCTCACCGAACACCACCCACAACCTTCATCTCGCAACCAGAGTTACGCCCCGCTTTTGAGCCGACTGCCAGCGTCAGCACCCAATTGGCGATCACTCTCACACCACCCTTTCCGGCCGTCCGNCCGGATCCAGTGGCGGATCAATCCACCGACATGGCCTCACGCAGGCTCTTCGGCCGCAGATCGGTCCAGTTCTGTTCGACGTACTCCAGGCACTCCGCCCGCGCCGCCTCACCGAAGACCACCCGCCAGCCGGCGGGCACCTCGACGAACACCGGCCAGAGGGAATGCTGCTCCTCGTCGTTGACCACGACGTAGAATCGGCCGTTCTCGTCGTCGAAGGGGTTCGTGCTCACATTCCACCGTCCTCGTCCGTCACCAGGTGACTCAAGAAGGGAATCGCAGGACCCGGNGCGATGTCTCCGGGCCGGGTGTCCTGTCGGCAGGACATCGCAGTCGCTCGAAATGCACAGCCCACGTTATGGCCCGACCGATGGTGCCACAAGGGGATGACGGTCTGTCGGCCCCCTGTCGCCNGGCCGAGACCCTTCTGCGGAGAACCCTCTGCACACCGTCCGGACGCTGTGCCACGATGTGCCTGCCGCGTTCCACGGACCGGCCCGCTCGTACCCGGATTCCTCGGATTCCGGACCGCGGCCGGCAAGAGCGCGTGGTTGCTCGTCGACCGCGCCGNCCAGGACTCCGCGACATCCCCCCGATGACCCCGGCGAGTACATCGGAAAGAAATCGCAATCAACACTGACGCGTAGCGGCGACACGCCTGCGCCGCACCGAAGAAAGGGACATCCGGATGGACGCTCTGGCGGAGGCCGTGCTCGCGGGCGCATCGCGCGACGAACTACTGAGCAAGGAGGTGCCGGCCGAGTACCTCGCCACCTATCTGCACGAGGACGACGTGCAGATGTTCGGCGGCACGGCCGACAAGGACGTGCGCCGGTCGCTACGGGTCGGCCGGGTGCCGATGCCGGAGCTGGCTCCGGACGAGGCCCTCGTCGCGGTCATGGCCAGCTCCATCAACTACAACACGGTGTGGTCGGCGATGTTCGAGCCGCTGCCGACCTTCGGTTTCCTGCATCGCTTCGGCCGCCAGGGCGGTTTCGCCGCCCGGCACGACCGGCCGCACCACGTGGTCGGCTCGGACGGCGCCGGCGTCATCGTGCGGGTGGGCTCGGGGGTGCGGCACTGGAAGGTCGGCGACCACGTGGTCATCTCGCCGGCCTACGTGGATGACCAGGAGGCCGCGACGCACGCCGACGGGATGCTCGGCGCGGAGCAGCGCGCGTGGGGCTTCGAGACCAACTTCGGCGGCCTGGCCCACTACACGGTGGTGCGGGTCAGTCAGCTGGTCGCCAAGCCCACCCACCTGTCCTGGNAGGAAGCCGCCTCGGTGACACTGTGCGGCGGCACCGCCTACCGGATGCTGGTCGGCGACCACGGAGCCCGGATCAAGCAGGGCGACATCGTGCTGATCTGGGGCGCCACCGGGGGTCTCGGTGCGTACGCGGTGCAGCTGGTGAAGGCCGGCGGCGGCATTCCGATCGGGGTGGTCNGCTCGGCGGAGAAGGAGCGGGTGCTGCGCCGGCTGGGCTGCGACGTGGTCATCAACCGCGACGANCTGGGTCTGGGAAACGGCACCGAGANCCCGGACGAGATGATCGACGCGGGCAGGCGGCTCGGCCGGCGGATCCGCGCCGAGGTGGGTGAGGACCCGCACGTAGTGTTCGACTACGTCGGTTCCGCCACCTTCGGCATCTCGGTGTTCGTGGTGCGCAAGGGTGGCGTGGTCGTCACCTGCGGATCCAGCACCGGCTTCCAGCACCAGTANGACAACCGCTACCNGTGGATGAACCTCAAGCGGATCATCGGTAGTCACGTGGCCAACCTGCAGGAACAGGTCGAGTGCAACCGGCTGNTGCAGCTGGGCAGGCTCGCCCCCGCGCTGAGCACGGTCTATCCGCTCGACGAGGTCGGTGAGGCCACGCGGCTGGTCCAGACCAACCGGCACATCGNCAAGGTCGGGGTGCTGTGCCTGGCCCCCCGCACCGGGCTCGGGGTCACCGATCCCGCCCTGCGCGCCCAGATCGGCGAGGAGCGGTTGACCCCCCTGCTGGAGCCGTCCGTCCCACGGCAGTCGCCGCGGCCGACCCCGATCGCCGTCTGACCGCCGCGGCCGTAACGGCACCCCCCGAGNACCGCCGCCGGCGCGTCACACCCCGACACGGAAAGAACACCCGGTCTCCGCCGTCCCACGAAAGGTGAACTCCCGATGTTCGTGCCCTGCCACTACCGAGCACCGAACGTGTCCATGATGGTCGACCTGATGCGGGAGAACCCGCTGGCGCTGATGGTGAGCAACGGGGCTCCCGGGGCGGTGCCGTTCGCCACCCATCTCCCCGTCATCACCGACCCCTGCTGGGACGGACAGGCCGGGCCGGACCTGGGCGGCATGGTGCTGCTGGGTCATCTGAACCGAGCCAATCCCCATTGGGNGGCGCTGGAGACCGGCTCGATGATCCTGCTGACGTTCACAGGCCCACACGCCTACGTCTCACCCACCGTCTACGGCCTCACGCCCGCGGCTCCGACCTGGGACTTCACCTCGGTGCACGTGCACGGAGTGGTCGAGAAGCTCACCACGACCGAGGAGACGCTGGAGGTGGTGCGGGCGACGGTGCTGGCCTTCGAGCAGGAGTTCGGCGACGGCTGGGACATGACCGACTCCCTCGGCTACTTCCGCCGGATCGTGCCCCGTGTGGGCGCCTTCCGGCTGCGGGTGACCGGCGCCCAGGGCATGTTCAAGCTCAGCCAGGAACAGACCCCCGAGATCCGCGAGCGGGTGGCGCGGTCCTTCGCCGCCCACGGATCCACGCGGCACGCGCAGACAGCGGAACTCATCAGCCGACTGCCGCACTGACACCGCTCACCATGGTGTGCCGAAAGGGGTTTGTACCCCGTCGGGGCGCGGACCCACCTCGACGTCCACGGTCGCGGACAGGCCGTCATCCCGGCCGTCGGCCGGTCAGGCCCGGGGCAGCTCCGGCTCGGCCTTCCGATCCTTCAGCACCTGGCTGGCGGCGGCGTCCAGGGTGGTCGTCACCCAGGCGCTCAGCTCGCTGCCGACCTGGATCGCCGCGGTGTGCCATCGCTGGAGCCGGTGGTCGGGCAGGACCAGCGCACGCGGAGCTATGGCGGTGCTGGTCGGGCCGGCGACGCGCTGCCGGCCGGCCCGAACGGCATTGCGCAACTGCTTGGTCGTCCACTTCAGGTGCTCAGCGCGATCCAGCCAGGCGTCCTGTTCGTCGACGGGCAGGGACGCCAGCTCGGCATGGTGCTGGAAGCTGAGAGCGGACCGCCGGCGGGGCATATCGAACCGCCGGCAGACCCACGAGTAGTTGCGGAGCGTCTGGTACTGCAGGCCGGCCGCGCGGATGCCCCGTTCATAACGGTCGACGTACTGGTCCTTGCCGTAGATGAGCCAGTCCCCCAGCCACCAGCTGGAGGAGTCGATCAGTCCGGACAGCTGACGGCCGGCGCGCTCCCAGTCCTCGAAGGCCANCCCCGGGGGGATGTGCAGCCCGACCTTCGTGGTGAGCACCTGGGGCAACCGCGGCCCCTGCCCGCCCGGTCGCCGCGCTCTGGGCACTCCCTCGGGTTCCGCGCGTGAGGTCAGCACGTCGGAGTTCTCCCGCCCCTCGATCTGATTCATCATCACGCCTCCGTGTCAACAATTCTGCGAACCTCGGAGTACACCGAGTCATCAGCGGCTGTCTGAATAGGTTCGACGACGACCCGCGTGGAGCGGGCGAGGTCGGCGGCCAGGGCGGCCGCCTCCCCCGGGGTGGGGGCGGCGACGAGGATCATTCCCACGTACCCTCCGTCCTCCGGGTCGACCAGCGCACCGGGCTCGACGAAGAGCTCGGCGCGCAGGACGGCCGGATGGTCGAGCACCCTGCGCCATTCCTCGACGAGAACGAACCGTCCGAGCGGACCGGTGAGGAACCGCACGGCCGCGGCACGCTGCGGCACCAGCGGCTGGGCGTCGCGGGATTGGCCCAGCGCGTCTCCGTAGATCAGCCCGAACAGCTCCAGGTCGGGGATCGCATGGGCGAGCAGGACGTGGGTCCAGCCGCCGCCCAGGCGGGCCTTCACCGTGCCGAGCACGACACCGGCGTCCGTGAGCGTCAGGTCGACATGGAACGCGCCGAAGGACAGCGACAGGCTGCGCAGCGCGGCGACCACNGTGCTCTCGACCAGGGCGAGGTCGTCCGCGGGCAGGTCCGCCGGCAGGACACGGGCCCGAGTCCGCATCCGCGGCCCGGGGCCGAGCTCCTTCTCCGCGATGGCCAGCGTGCGTGGCTCCCCGTCGAGGAAGACGCCCTCGGCGCTGAACTCGCGCCCTCCCACGAACTGCTCGACCAGGAGCTCCTCGTCCGATGGCAGTCGGGCCAGCGCGGCGGTCAGATCCGCGGGCCTTCGCACCAGGGATACCGTGTTCCCTCCCGCCGACCGGCGGGGCTTGACGATACAGGGGCTGCGGGTGTCCCGCAGAAACTCGGCGGCCTCGGCGCGGTCGGCGCAGAGCCGAAAGCGCGGCTGGACGAAGCCCGCGGCGGACAGCGCGGCCCGGCAGCGGTCCTTGTCGGCGATCAGCTCCACGGCCTTCGGCGCGTTGCCGGGGGCGCCGATCTCGGCGGCCACCTCGGCCACCATCTGCTGGCTGCGCGAACCGACGTCGAACACCATGTCGAAGCGGGCGCCGCCGGCCACCATCGACCGCGCCCACGCTACCCACTCATCGGTGCGGGCGAAGTCGACGGCGGAGCAGACGTCCGCCAGCTCGCGCAGCGTGGCCGCCGCGGCGAGCGACCGCGTCCGGTCGGTGACGTGCGTCCACACCCCGCGGGCCCGGCCTTCCAGCAGCGCTCGTCCCGCGATGTCCTCGCCGAGTGGCGCGGGCCAGTCGGCGCCGAGGAGCAGCGCCGCCGGCCGATCGTCGGCGGGCACGATTCCCCCGTTCGCCCCCGCCCGGATGGACAACCGCCTGGCCGCCGTCGGACCGACGAATCGTTCGGGCATCCGGTTACTCCCCTTTCAGCTCGTACCGCTTGCGCAGCCGGCCATCCCGCGAAATCCGGATGACTGGAACACACCATGCTCGGCGGGGGTATTGACCGGCTATCAGGCCGCCATCTGTCGATCATGCCAGCTATCGAATGGGACCGAAAGCCGAACGAGGGCGCGTTGAAACCGCCGCGCTGTGTGATTTCTCCCGAAGCGGCCGCCACGGGCCGCAACAGACCGCCGGGGTACGGCGGAAAACCTGAACGGGAGACCCAGGATGACAACCAGCGCGATTTCCTCCACCTTCGCCCTGAAGGCACACTCCAGCATTCCCGCGGGAAGCGACGACACGCACTGGGGCACCTGCGGAATCAGCGCGCCGGACTTCTCGTCGAACCCGACGGTGGCGAGCGACGACACGCACTGGTAGTGATCGCGCCCCGCGCCGCGACCACAGCAGCCTGAATCAGGAGGTCGCGGCGCCCGGAATAAGGTGCCACTTCACGGTCAGCTCAGCCANCATCCGAGCAGCCTCCGGAGAACCGAGCTTGAGCAGAATCAGCCTGGCCCCCGCCAGCTCGNCACCGGCCGCCACATAGTCCGCCTCGGCGGCGAGAAGTTCGGAGAAGATCATCCGAACGCTCGCCTGAAGCAGACCCACTCCAAGCCGGTCGAAAAGCTCCCGCGCCGCGGCGAGGTGGATACGAGCGACCTCATAGCCGCTTCCCACCATCGCGATCTCACCCAGGGCCAGNAGGCTGCGGCCCTCGATCATGCGGTCGCCCACCTGTTTCGCGAGACGCAACGCCTGGATCAGGCTCGCCTCCGCGGCGCTGAGATTGCCCTGCCTCCACTGGGCCCGGCCGAGTCCGTTGAGAGCATGGCACTCACCGAACTGATCACGGTTCCGGCGGACCAGACGCAGCGCCCATTCGAATGCCTGCGCCGCCGATCCCGCCTCATGATCGCGTAGATACAGCTCGCCGAGCCGAAAAATCACCTGCGCTTCCACGCGCTCGCAGTGAATATCCCGGCAGATGGCCAGCGCCGCGGTGAGCATGTCCCGCGCGGACTCGTGCTCCGTGTCCTCCTCCGTGCGGGCCTTCGCGATGTTGACCAGCACGTGCGCCTCGCCCGCGCGGTCACCCACGGCGCGCAGACCGGTCAGGGCGGTGTCGTACTTGTCCAACATGGCGGAGTGATCGCCGCGCAACCAGTCGATCTGCGCCATGTTGCGAAGCACCAGCGACTGGCCATGCAGATCGCCGATCTCCTCGAACGCCGCGAAGGCCGCGGGCAGCAGACGCTCGGCCTCCTGCAGATCCTGCTGGTACACGGCCAGGCTCCCCAGCGAGTAGCGCATCGCCGCGGCGCCACGGACGTTGCCCGCGCCCTCGCAGACGGNAAGAGCCAGCTCGGCGGTCTCCCGCCAGTCGTCGAAGTAGCCCTTCGCCTCGAAAAGCGTCACCGAGGTCAGGGCCAGGTCCCAGCACAGCTCGTCCATGCCCAGCTCGGCGGCCTGGCGCACGGCGCCCACCAGCGGGCGGCGCTCGCTTTCCCACCAGGTGATGGGGTCCTCGACCAGGTCGTCGATCACGTCATCCGGAAGCTCCCACAGGGCGGCGTCGCCGTGCAGGACGGTGAAGTCGCCACCGTACTCACGGCGGTGCGCCCGCCGCACGAGCGAGAGCCAGCATCCCAGCACCCTCTCCTGGGCGGCCCGCGACTCGTCCTCCCGACCGGCCTCGCGCAGCCGTTCCTTCGCGTAGATCCGGATGAGGTCGTGGTAGCGGTAACGTGGCTCCTCGCCAAGCATGACCACCACGTCGAGCAGCTGCGCGTCGACCAGCCGCTCCAGGGTGTCCTCGGACTCCGTGACGTCGATGTCGAGCAGCGCGGCGGCCGTCCAGGCCGCGAAGTCCTCCCCGTTCAGTAGGGCGAACAGGCGGAAGAGCCGCTGGGCGGACACGTCGACGCCCCGGTAGGCGACGCTGATGGTCGAGCGCAGCTCCAGGNCGCCGTGTTCGAACTCGTCGAGGCGTCCGGCCTCGTCCTGCAGCCGACGGACGAGCTTGGCGATGGGCCAGTGTGGGCGGTGCGCGAGGCGGGCCCCGCCGATCCGCAGCGCCAGGGGCAGGCCGGCGCAGAACTCGGCAAGCTGCGTTGCTGCCGGCAGCTCGGCGCGGACCCGCTGCTGCCCCGCGATGTCCGCGAGGAGGTCGATCGACAGATCGTTGTCGAACACCTCGAGGTTGATGCAGACGGCACCGGCCAGACCGGTCATCCGAGAGCGGCTCGTCACGATCAACGCGCAGCTGGGGCTGCCGGGCAGCAGCGCCTGGACGAGCGGCTCGTCGACCACGTCGTCGAGCACCACGAGGATCCGTTTCGCCGCGAGCCTGCTGCGGTACATCGAGCCGCCCTCGGCCGGATCCTCGGGGACCGCCGGTCCGGGAACGCCCAGGGCGCGCAGGAACCGCGAAAGCACCTCGGCGGAGCCCGCCGCACCGGTCATGCCGCGNAGGTTGGCGTAGAGCTGCCCGTCCGGGTAATGCGCCTTGAGCTCGTGCGCGGCGCGCACCGCGAGCGCGGACTTGCCCACACCGCCCTTGCCGGTGATGGCCAGCACGCGCACCGAGTAGCGTGCCGCCATCTGGTCCTGATCGGCGCCGAGCGACTGGACGATCTCGGCCAGCTGCTCGGATCGGCCGGTGAAGTCGGCGATGTCGCTGGGCAGCTGCCGCGGCGGTACGACGCCGGAGTCCGCGGCCGTGTCCTCCCCGGGCGCACCGGACACCGGACCCGAGCCGGCACCCGTACCAGTACCGGTCGCCGCCGCAGGCACGTCGGCCTCCCGGTCCGGCACCCGCAGGTCGAGGACCGGATCGTGGTTCAGGATCGCCGTCTCGAGTTGCTGCAGCTCCTTGCCTGGCTCGATGCCGAGCTCGTTGACGAAGATGGCACGCATCCGGCGATAGCACTTCAGCGCCTCGGCCTGCCGGCCCGCGCGGTAGAGCGCGAGCATCAGCGAGCCGTACAGCCGCTCCCGCAGCGGCTCACGCTCCACCAGCTCGAAGAGCTCCCTGATGACCTTGTCGTGCCGGTTGAGCGCGAGCTCCAGCCGCACCCGCTCCTCGATCGCGGTCAGCCGCATCTCGTCAAGCTGGGTGGCGGCCCGCTGCACGAAGTCGCTCTCCACGCCCTGCAGCGCCGGGCCCCGCCAGAGGCCGAGAGCGCCGTGCAGCTCCTCGACCGCCTCGGCGACCTGGCCCTTACCGGCGAGGTCGCGTGCCGAGGCGACCATCCGACCAAAGCGGGTGACATCCAATTCTTCCGCGTCGATCGAAAGCAAATAGCCCGACGCGCGGGTGGCGATGGCATTGGAGCGGCCGGCGTCAGCAAAGGTGCGACGCAGTCCCGAAATGCAAATCTGAATCTGGGAGCGCGCCGTTGCCGGCGGCTCCGTACCCCACACCGCCTCGATGAGCCTCTCCAACGGCGTCACCCGGTTGGCTTCCAGGCCCAGCATCGCCAGCACGATCCGTAGCCGGGGACCGCCCACAGTCAGCTGCTGACCGTTGTGAAGCAGCTCCAGAGGACCTAGAAACCTGAACTCCATTTCACCCCACAGGAGCGCTCCAGCCGGAGATCCGGCGTCGTATCCCGGGGCGGCGCCATGCGCGCCGCAGAGCCACACTGTCGACACAGAATCTAACACGTTGGCAACGAGAAGCGTTACATGACCTTGAACCGCAGGGCAGAAGATTGTCGAGCAGCTACGCACGGTTGACGCGCCGCCAGCCTTGGCTTCAGGAACTCGCGGGCACCGTTTATGTTGGCGCGACCGGCCCCACTCAACACCGCGCGATGCCTTGCCTCATGTGGTCAACGCCACCATGACCAGCCAAGCACGGAGATTTGCCAGCGTCGCGCGGGGCGGCGGCCGCCCCCCCGGGGGTGGCCGGGGAACGCGCTCCCGGACCACCCCGCCGGGCACCGGACGCGGGGACCGGCGGACTCATGTGGGGTCGAACATGACTCAGGGTAAAACTCTCACCATGATCTGGTGGTCGACCTGAGGGAGCCAGCGGCCGAGCTGGCGGGTGCGATGTCCTCATTCGTGCCGGCGCTGGTGGTGGTCGGAGCGGGGTCGCGGTGGGCGGTCTGGTCGTGGAGCAGGTGCCGGGCAAGCATGATCATGCTGCGGCAAGCATGATCATGCTGCGGAGAACCGCGCCGAGGGCGCGACTTCTGGCGCGGGACGTGGCGCACCGGGTGATGGCGCTGCCAGCCCTGGCGCTGGTCCTTGCCGCATACGGCCCGATCCGCCTACCAGGAGTGCCTGGCTAGCAACGGCGTCCCCCTGCCCACTCCGCCGGCAGGGCAGGGGGCACCGCCCGGCGGCTCCCGCCTGCAGGGCGCCCAGCCCTCTCAATCAAGGATCGTGACATCGCCGGGACGGGGATCCCGCCCCAGGACAAGTCGATGGTGCTCTCGGCCGTGCGCAACGCAGGTGGGTAAGCGTAGGTCACCACCCACAGATGATCGATCGCCTGGNAGCGGACTGTCATGCGGCACGGAGCCGGATGCGGGCTGGGCACACCGGTTCACGCCGCACACGTGATCACCCATCACCGCACCTCCCGTGCACATGTCCTCGCGGGAACCGTAGTCCTGGTACCCGCGCAGAGCAGAGAATCTCACGAACCTACCCGGACGACCGACGGATTACTTGCGTTCCGCGGTCGGAAGAAAGATCGCGTCGGATATGAGGGCGGTGCGGGAGGTGGCCATGGTGAACGCGTCGATGATGAGTTCGGTGCGCATGTGGTTCGCCATCGACCAGCCGATGACCCTGCGGGAGTAGAGGTCGATGACGGTGGCGAGATACAGCCATCCTTCGCCCGTGCGGACGTAGGTGATGTCCCCGACGAGCTTGGCGCCAGGGCGGGTGGCGGTGAAGTCGCGGCGGATGAGGTCGGCGGGCGGGCGCCTGACCGGGGGTCGTGGTGCGCCGGTAGGCCTTGGGCTGGCAGCCCTTCAGCCCGGCCCGACGCATGATCCGCCGGACGAGGCGAACCGAGGTGGGCCGGCCCGACGTGGTCAGGGNGGCGGCGATCCGCCGCGCGCCGTAGGTCTGGCGGGACGCGGCGAACAACGCCCGTACCTGGGTCTCCAGGGTGGCGTGTCGCCGGGCCCGGGGTGACGCCGGGGGGACTCGGCCACTACGCCCGCGCTCTACACCGCCGGCAACGCTTCCTCCTGACCCGCCATGTCTGACGTCCGACCGACATCAGATGCCAGCCGGGGCTGCGGTGAATGCCCGCAGCGGCCCGATCACGACGCGGGCGGCGCCCGCTTCAGCCAGGACCAGCTGACGGTGGGTACGGGAGTCCGTCAGCACCGCTCGCGCTAACGCTCCTCCGACTCGCATCAGCAGCCCGCAGGTCCACCGGGCTGGGCACGTACGGGATGGACGCGTGCGCAACGCAGGTGGGTAAGCGTAGGTCACCATCCACAGATGATCGATCGCCTGGCAGCGGACTGTCCTGCGGCACGGAGCCGGACGCGGGCTGGGGTACACCGGTTCACGCCGCACACGTGATCACCCATTCGCGGAGCGCGAGGAGATCGCGCTGGGTCGTGCCCGTGGGGACAGCATCCGTCAGATCGCCCGGGGCCTGGGCCGGCCCGCGTCGACGGTGTCGCGGGAGCTGTGACGTAACGCCGGTACCCGGTGCGGGACGCTGGTCTACCGGGCCACGCTCGCGCTGTGGCATCGTGACCGGCGGGCCACCCGCCCCAAGACCGCCAAGCTCGCAGGCAACGAGCAGCTGCGCGGCTATGTGCAGGAGCGGCTCGCCGGGCCGGTCCGCCGTGGCGACGGCACGGTGGTGCCCGGCCCGTGGAGGGCGCCGTTCACCGGTAGGAACAAGCCGCACCGCCAGGACCGCCGCTGGGTCAGCGCGTGGAGCCCGGAGCAGATCTCGCGGCGGCTGCGGGTCGACTTTCCCGACGACGCGGCGATGCGGATCTCACATGAGGCGATCTACCAGGCCCTTTACACCGAGGGGCGGGGGGCGTTGCGCCGTGAGCTGGTCGCGTGTCTGCGCACGGGCCGCGCGCTGCGGGCGCCACGCGCGCGGGCCGGACGGCGCCCCGATGGCATGGTCACCCCCGAGGTGCGGATCGGTGCCCGCCCGGTCGAGGCCACAGACCGGGCGGTCGCGGGGCACTGGGAAGGAGACCTGATCATCGGGTTGAACCGGTCCGCGATCGGCACGCTGGTCGAGCGCACCACCCGGTTCACCCTCCTGCTGCACCTGCCCCGCATGGACGGCTACGGCCATGAACCGCGGGTGAAAAACGGTCCGGCGCTGGCGGGCCGCGGCGCCGACGCCGTCCGCTAGGCGATCACACAGGCGTTCGCCGTGCTGCCCGAGCAGCTGCGCCGGACCCTGACCTGGGGTGGTGACCTCGACTGGCCGGCGGCCGTGAGACAGCGCCCGGGTGAAGGATCGGCGGGCGGCGGCCTGGTCGCGGCGGGTGCTGGCGAGGACGTCGATGACCTGTCCGTACTGGTCGACGGCCCGGTACAGATACGTCCAACGGCCGGCGACCTTCACCTACGTTTCAGCCACGAACCACCTGTCGCCGGGACGGTGCCGGCAGGGCCGGGCCGCGTCGGCGAGCAGGGGTGTGAAGCGCTGCACCCAGCGGTAGATCGTGACGTGGTCGACCTCGAGGCCCCGTTCGGCGCGGAGTTCCTCGACGTCCCGGTACGGCAGCGCAAACCGCAGGTGCCAGCGGACCGCCAGGACGATCACCTCGGGTGGAACCGGAACCCGGCGAACTCAGACGTCCGAANCGGGACATGGACACGACGTCGACGCATCCACCGATCACGACCGATCGGCGGCTACGCGAAGGCGGACATCGCCGATGCAACAGTGCCGGCAGGGTCATCTGCCGTGCCTGTCACCCGCGCTCCGGTGTCGGGTCCGGTTCCGTCCGCGCGGCCGTCCCACCTTCCCCTGCCTCCCGGCGCTGGCGAGCCGTCCCCGGCCGATCCTCCCCGGCCGCATCGCCCTCAGCCGTTGACAGTCAAACAACCGGTTGGTAGAAACTGCCTCACCGCGTGTTGCGCGAATCACAATTGATCTCAGGGGGTCAATGTGCGAAAAACCGCACGCCTTGCGGCGTCCGTAGCGGTCTTATCGGCAGCCGTCGCCGGCTGCGCCTCGTCCGGCTCCGGGGCAACGGCCGGGTCTGGCGGCGGCGCGGCCGCATCCACCATGGCCTGCTCGGCGGATCCGTCCACGGACGCGGTCAGGACCTACACAGCGCCGCCGACGGCGCCGAACCCCGCGGTCCGGGGAAAGAAGATCGCGATCATCGCAGTGGGGATGTCGTCATCCACGGTCGCCGTCGGCGCCCGGGGCGTCGAGGAGGCCGCGAAGGCCATCGGATGGACGACCACCCTGTACGACGGCAAGCTCAATCCGGCCAACTTCCCGGTGATGGTGAAGCAGGCCGTCGCATCGAAGNCCGACGGCATCATCGGGGTCGGGCTTGATGCGCCCCTGGTGACGCAGGCCGCCAAGGACGCGACNGCGGCCGGCGTTCCCATCATCTCGGTCCAGGGCTGGGATCTCAACGACGACCCGTCGACCCAGACCGAGAAGCCGATCTTCACGACCCATATCAGCTTCGGTGACCGCTACCAGGACTTCGCCGCGGCGGTGCGTGCCTACGGCGCGGCGTCCGCGCAGTGGGCTATCACGAAGGCCGACTGCCGAGGCAAGATCATCGACTTCTCGAACAACGAGTACACCACGCTGAAGCTGCTTGAGCAGGGCTTCTCGCAGAAGATCAAGACAGGCTGCCCGGCGTGCAAGCGGGTCGAGGTCCCCTGGCTCGCCGCGGACTTCGGGCNGGCCCTGACCTCGAAGGTCAAGGCCGCCTTCCTGCAGAACCCGGACGCGGTGGCCGCCAACGGCGCGACCAACCCGACCCTCGGCATCACGCAGGGTGTGACCCAGTCCGGGCTCACCGGCAAGATGCAGATGATCGGCGGATTCGGCGTCGCCGCCGACTACGACGCGCTGCGGTCGCACCAGGGTCTGACGGCCGTGAACTCGTGGCCGCTGCAATGGTGGTCCTTCGCGGCCGTCGACACGCTGAACAGCTACTTCAACAAGACGCCCGCCCGGGATGAAGGCCTCGGGTTCGAGATCGTGGACGGAGCGCAGGACCTTCCCACGGCAGGCAAGGACTTCGCGCCGGGCTTCGACGTCCCGGCGGCGTACGAGAAGTCCTGGGGAGTCACGCGCTGATGTCGGCGATGCCTGCTGACGACGCCCGGACCGCGATCGTCGTCCGGGGGCTGTCGAAGAGCTTCGGCAGCACCCAGGCGCTGGACGGGGTGCGGCTCGAGCTCGCGTGGGGAGAGATCCATGCCCTGGTGGGCGGCAACGGCTCGGGCAAGTCGACCCTGATCAAGATTCTCGCCGGAGTGCTCGAGGCCGACGCCGGCGAGCTGACGACGGACGGGTCGACGTGGGACCTCACCCGGCACACGCCGGCGGAGTCCGCCCGGGCCGGCTTCCGCTTCGTCCACCAGGACCTGGGCGTCGTGCCCGTGCTCAGCGTCGGCGACAATCTCGGGCTCGGCGGTCACTTCGTCCGGGGGCCGTTGGGCACCATCCGCTCGCGACGCTCGCGGCGACGGGCGGCCGAGGTGCTGCGCCGGTTCGATCTGGACGTCGACCCGCGGGTGACTGCGGCGTCGCTGTCCACACCGCAGCGCGCCCTGCTCGCCATCGCCCGCGCCCTGCAGGACGTCGACGAGTCCGGCCGGGCCATCCTCGTCCTCGACGAGCCCACGGCCGCGCTGCCGGCCGAGGAGGCGAGCGAGCTCCTGCGCACCCTGCGCCGGCTCGCCGAGGCCGGGCACAGCGTCGTGCTCGTCACCCACCGCCTGGACGAGGTGCGGCGGGCGGCCGATCGGGTCACCTGCATCCGGGATGGCCGACACGTCGGCACCCTCGATGCGGCCGACCTGTCCGAGGCGCGACTGGTTGAGCTGATCCTGGGCGGCAAGCTCGAGCGCACGGTCACGGCCGCCGGGCCGGCCGACGCGTCGGCGGCGCCCGTGCTCGAGCTGCGTCATGTCGCGGGTGGCCCGCTGCGCGATGTCAGCCTGACGCTGCGTCCGGGCGAGATCGTCGGCATCGCCGGCCTGCTCGGCAGCGGACGGACCGAGCTGATGGAGATGATCTACGGCGCGCGCCGGATCGAGCGCGGTGACCTGGTCGTGCGCGGCACTGCCGTCCAATCGCCGTCGACCTCTGCGATGACCCGCCGGGGCGTCGCGTTCGTTCCCGAGGACCGTATCGCGGCGGGCATCTTTCCGCAGGAAAGTGTCGCGACGAACATGACCGCCGGCCAGTCGGGACGCTATTTCGCCAAACTGCGGCTGCNCACCGGCCTGCTGCTGCGGGACGTGGCGCGGGATGTCTCCACCTATGCGGTCCGGACGAGCAGCGTTCACCTGCCCATCAATGCCCTGTCCGGCGGCAATCAGCAGAAGGTCGTGCTCGGCCGGTGGTTGCGCACCTCACCCACGGTGCTCCTGCTCGACGAACCCACACAGGGCATCGACGTCGGATCCCGCGAGACCGTCCTGGGCCTCGTGTCCGAGGCGAGCCGTGCCGGCACCGCCGTGATCCTGGTGAGCTCCGAGTTCGAGGAGCTCACCAGGATCAGCCACCGGGTCCTCGTGCTGTGCGACGGCCGCATCGCCGACGAACACCCACACGGGATGACCAGCCATGACCTGCTGGAATCCGTGCTCGAGAAGCAGAGGGCGACCCGATGAAGGCGCAGTTACGGATTACCGAGTTCTTCGAGCGGTACGGCCTCGTGGCCCTGCTCGTCGCGGTCATCGTCTTCTTCAGCGTGAACTCCGCGACCCCCCAGTTCGACACCGTCGCCAACCTCAGGAACATCCTCACCGACCAGTCAATCCTCGGGATCCTGGCCATCGCGACCGTGATTCCGCTGGTCGCCGGTCAGATCGATCTCTCGGTCGGGCCGAATGCCGGCCTGACCTCCGTTCTGTGCGCGGGCCTGGCCGAATGCCGGCCTGACCTCCGTTCTGTGCGCGGGCCTGATGTCGAAGTCCGGCTGGCCGCTGTTCCCCGCGATCCTCGCCGCCATCGTCGTCGGCCTCGTCATCGGCACGATCAACGCGATCCTCGTCGCCTCGGTGGGCATCAACTCGATCATCGCCACGCTGGGGATGTCCAGCGTGATCGGGGCGGCCGTCCTCGCGTACTCCGGCGGAGTCTCGATCACCACGGGCGTGAGCCCCGGGCTCCTCAGGCTCGGCCCGGGGAAATGGCTCAGCGTCCCCACACTCTTCTACTTCCTCCTCGGCATCGCCCTCGTCGCGTGGTATCTGCTGGAGAAGACGCCGACGGGTAAGAACCTCTACGCGATCGGATCGAACCCCCGGGNGGCGTTGTTGGTGGGCATCGGCGTCTCCCGGCAGACGTTCGGCTCTCTCGTGCTCGCCGGCGGCATCGCGGGCGGCGCCGGCGTTCTGCTCGTCGCGGCCGTTGGCGCCGGCAGCCCACAGCTCGGCTCGAACTACACGCTGCCGGCCATCGCTGCGGCGTTTCTCGGCGCGACGTCGATCCAGCCCGGTCGGTACAACGTGTGGGGCACGATCACCGCGGTGTTCTTTCTCGCCATCAGCGTCAACGGGCTGACCCTGTGGGGGGCCGCCCCGTGGGTCAGCGAGCTCTTCGACGGTGCGGCGTTGATCGTGGGCGTCGGGCTCGGTGTCTACGCCGGAGCCCTTCGGCGCAGGAGGCCCGGCCGCAGGGGGACGGCGTCGCCGGACGAGATGGCAGCCGCGGCCACGACGGCGCCCCATGACGCACCACCCGTCCTCGACGCACCACCCGTCCTCGACGGAGCCGACGACACCGACGGGTCGGACCGCCGTCCCACGAACGTGACGCAGGACGCGGGCGCGAACCGGGCCGGACCCTGACCTCGCCGACCGCGCAGCCACCGGCCGGGTGCCGGGGATGGTCAGCGAATGGAACAGACGAGTGGGAACGGAGAACCGCAGTCACATGACGGGACGGGTAGCAGGCAAGGTCGCCTTCATCACCGGCGCCGCACGAGGGCAGGGACNCAGCCACGCCGTCCGGTTGGCCGAGGAGGGCGCGGACATCATCGCCATGGACATCTGCCGGTCGATTCAGGGTGTGCCCTACGACGGGCCGTCCCCGGAGGACCTCGCCGAGACGGTGAAGCAGGTCGAGNGGNTGGACCGACGCATCGTCGCGGTCGAGGNCGACGTGCGCGACCAGGAGGCGGTGTCGGCCGCGCTCGCTCGGGGACTCGACCGGTTCGGCCGGCTCGACATCGTCGCGGCGAACGCCGGGATCAGCTCGGCACCGCATCCCGCGCAGGACATCCCCGACGACGTGTGGACCACGATGCTCGACATCAACCTCAGCGGCGTGTGGCGCACGTGCAGGGCGGCCATCCCGCACCTGGTTGCGGCGGGCCACGGCGGGGCGATCGTCCTGACGAGCTCGGCGGCGGGGCTGCAGCCGTATGCGAACGTCGCGCACTACGTCTCGGCGAAGCACGGCGTGGTGGGCCTGATGCGCGCGCTCGCGCTCGAGCTGGCGCCACACAACATCCGGGTGAACAGCCTGCATCCCACCCAGGTGGACACTCCGATGATCATGAATGACTCGACCTACCGGCTGTTCCGGCCCGACCTGTCGCACCCGACCCGCGAGGACTTCGCGCCGGCCTCGCAGGCCATGAACGCCCTGCCCCTTCCGTGGGTCGAGGCCCGGGATGTCAGTAACGCACTGTTGTTCCTGGCCTCGGACGAGGCGCGCTACATCACCGGCGTCGCGCTGCCGGTCGACGCCGGAGCCCTGATCACCTGACCTCGGATTCTCCGAGATCGGACGCATACCTGGATCCTTGACCCTCAACTGGCATGCGGATACTTTTAATCCAAACGGTTGGTTGGTAACATGNGGCCGATTTTTCGAAGGGAANCCAAAATGCAGGACGAGTTTTTCGTCATCGACGGCGTCGCGCACACGTTCGACATGAGCGAGGCCAACATGGCCTCGCCCGAGTACGCCGACGCGCTGCGCCGGCTGCAGGCCAGTTTCTTCGCGGGACAGCCCGCCGGCTACGACCTCGATGCCGAGGCGACGCTGCGTGACTGGANGGTCGAGGAGACCGCGGACATCCTCTTCCGGGAGTNCCACACCGACGTGGCGGTGTTCCACCCCGTCCCGATCTTCTTCTTCAAGGACGGCTACTCCAGCGTCGACAAGGCCGTAGCGGNGACGCGGCGTTGGCCCAACCGGTTCATCGGCTCCTACATCGCCATCGACCCGCTGCGTCCCGACCCGCTCGGCGAGATGGAGCGCCAGGTCGAGCTGCTGGACAACCCCGTCGGACTGAAGCTGTACCCGGTCAGCTATCACGAGGGCGACGTCACCCCGTGGCGCATGGACGACCCCACGATCGGATTCCCGCTCTACGAGAAGGCCCGCGAGCTCGGTCTGACCTGCGTCGCGACACACAAGTCGCTACCGATGGGCCCGTCGCCGTCCGGCGGTGACGCGTTCAGCCCGATCGACGTCGAGGGCGCAGCCGCCGCATTCCCCGACCTCAACTTCTCCATCGTCCACGGCGGACTGTCGTTCGTCGAGGAAACAGCCTGGCTGCTCGCGCGGTTCCCGAACATCTGGGTCAACCTCGAGACGATGAACCTCGTCCTGACCATGCGTCCGAGTGTGTTCGGCGAGTTGCTCGCCGGGCTGCTCGGGGTCGCGGGTGAGGACGCTCTGAATCGTATCTACTGNGCCAGCGGCGCGATGAACTCGCACCCGCGACCCGGCCTGGAAGCGTTCGTCGACTTCCAGTTCACCGAAGAGCAGATGGCGCGACACGGGATCTTCTTCCCGGTCCCACAGCTTACCCGCGAGCACAAGAAGGCGATCCTCAGCGGCAACATCGCGCGGCTGCACGGTTGGGACGTCGACGCGCTGGCCGCCGNCATCAAGGGCGACGAGTTCGATCTCGCCCAGGGCGCGCCGCTACCGATCCCCTACTCCACGACGCCGCTGAAGGACGCCGTAACCACCCCGCTGCCCGAAGGGACTTGCGTTGCCTGAGATCCCGCTGTCCGTGCCCGCACCCACCACCCCGCCCACCTCCGAGCCCGGCCTGGCCGACCGGATCCGCGAGGTCCTCAACACCATCGGCGACCCGTGCAGCGTGGCGTCGGGGACCCCGATGGGCATCGAGGAGATGGGCCTGATCGATACCGTCGAGGTCGAGCCGGACGGACGCGTCCGGGTCGCCATGCGGCTCACCGCGCCACTGTGCCACAACGTCGGCTACTTCAGCGTCGAGATCAAACGTCGCCTGACCGAGGTCACGGGGGTCACGTCGATCGTGGTCAGCATGGACCACGGTCTGGACTGGACCCCCGCGCTGATCAGCGAGGCGGCACAGACGCGGCGCAGAACGACGCTCCGGTCGCGCGGGTTCCCCGCCCGCTGAGCGGTCAGCCGGCTGGTCTTCGACGGTCGTCGTCGCCGTCGATTCCGCACGATGCCGCGGGCACACCAGACACCGCGTCGAGCTGTCCGGCGACCGCAGTCTCGATCGCTTTCCGACCCTGGTCGCGTTCCCTCCGCGGCCGTCCGTGAAGGAGAACAGTCGTGCAGTTCGGGATCGTCACCTTCTCGACCGACGAGGGCATCCGTCCCGACGACCTCGCCGTCGCGGTCGAGGGCCACGGCTTCGACCACCTGTTCCTGACCGAGCACTCGAACATCCCCGCGAGCCGCGAGACGCCGTACCCCGGGGGAGGCGAACTACCGCCCGAGTACCTGCGCACCTACGACCCGTTCGTGGCCCTCACCATCGCGGCGCACGCGACGAACACGCTGCGCATCGGCACCGGGATGTGCCTGTTGGGCCAGCGCGATCCCATCCACACCGCCAAGTCCGTCGCGAGCCTCGACCAGCTGAGCGGGGGACGGTTCCTGTTCGGGGTCGGCGCGGGCTGGAACGTCGAGGAGATGCGCCAGCACGGCACCGAGCCGCGCCTCCGCACCCGCCTGGTCGGCGAGCGTGTCCAGGCCATGAAGGCGCTGTGGAGCGACGACGTGGCGAGCTTCGACGGCGAGCTGGTCAGGATCGCCCCGACGACGGTGCGACCCCGGCCCGCACAGACCCCGCACCCGCCGATCGTGCTCGGCGGGATGGGGCCGACGGTGATCGACCGGGTACTCGAGTACGCCGACATCTGGGCGCCGAACCCGGGGTGGCCGCCGATGCCGGACCTGGCGGACCGCATCGCAGAGCTGCGGACCCGGTCGGCCGAACGGGGCCGCGGGCACATCCCGGTGTACCTGTTCGGGATGGCGNCCGACGCCGACCGGATCGCCGCGTACGAGGCGATGGGCGTGGACGCCTGCGTGTTCCTGCTGCAGACGGCGCCCCGGGACCAGANGCTCGACGCCCTTCGCCTCATTGCGAAGACGGCCGGCCTCACATGACGCCGATCACGGCACTGCCTCGGTCGGCGGTTCAGCCGCATGTGAGGGCGGGCACACCTCATCGTGACGGCGGTTCTGATTTGCCCGCTGCATCGAGGAAGGGGTAACCTCGGCCAAACAATCGGTCGGTTACGGGGTGTGATGAAGTCCAGGCGCGAGAAGGCCACCGGCCAGCCCACGGATCGCCGCAATCGTGAAGCGGAGATCCTGCAGGCCGCCCTCGAGATCTTCGCGCGCAAGGGCTATGCCGCCGCCAGCATCCAGGACGTCGCGGACGCAGTCGGCGTACTCAAGGGCAGTCTTTATCACTACATCGACTCGAAGGAAGACCTGCTCTTCCAGATCTTCGACAACGCCCATGTCGACGCCGAGCGGTTGATGACCGAGCTCGACGCCCTCGAGGTCGACGCGGTCGAGCGGCTGNGGTCCTATCTCGAGCGCAGCGTCTCGAACACGTTGCAGAACCTCGAACTACAGACGCTCTATTTCCGGGACTGGCGCAATCTCACCGGTGAGCGGCGGAAGAAGCTGGTCGAACGCCGCCGACAGTACGACCACTACCTACGTGGCCTGATCACGAAGGCGTACGAGACTCTGGGNATCGAGAGCACGGTCAATCAGCGTTACGTGTCCTCCTTCGTCATCGGCGGCACGAACTGGGTGGCCGACTGGTACCGCAGCGACGGCGACGACTCCCCCGACGAGGTCGCGCGCAGCTACGCGCAGCTCGCGATGGCGACCGTCCTGGGGATCGCGCAGCCCGCCAAGGCGCTGACCGCGCAGGCGGCATCGCACGAAGGACAGTAGTACGTAGGCCGCACGGACGTAGGCCGCACGGACGTAAGCCGCACGAACCAGGTCGCACGAAGTCCGTGGGTGCAACTTCGACGACCTCGCCCCCACACCTCCCGTGCCGAGTCAGCTATCCTGCGCGCACGGCGGCCCCGGCGGGCCGGCGGAGAGTGCACGGTTCGGCGCAGAATTCCCCCGCGATTCCCCCGTTGACAGGTCTACCGCCGACGCCTAACGTGATGGCACCAAACAGTTGGTTGGCGGTCGTTGCTTTTATTGTGGGCATCGGAATCCTGGGCGTCCGGTTGACCACCGCCCCTATTCTGCCAGCCGTGAAATCAACGAAGGAGCGTTGAATGGGACGGATGGACGGAAAAGTCGNGTTCGTGACCGGTGCGGCCCGCGGACAGGGGCGCGCCCATGCGTTACGGCTAGCCGAAGAGGGCGCGGACATTATTGCCGTCGACCTGTGTGGCCAGATCGGCTCGGTTCCCTATGACATGGCAACCGCCGACGACCTCGCGGAGACGATCAAGGAGATCGAAGCCCTCGATCGGCGTGTCGTCGGACGGCAGGCCGACGTCCGCAAGTCCGGCGAACTCGATGCGGTGGTAGAGCAGGCCATCAGCGAGCTCGGTCCGATCGACGTGGTGTGCGCGAATGCGGGAATCTTCAGCATGGCGCCCTTCAGTGAGATCACCGACGAGATGTGGGACGACATGTTGGCCGTCAACCTCACGGGCGTCTTCCGCACCGTGAGGGCCGTTCTGCCCTCCATGATTGAGTCGGGTCGAGGAGGTTCGATCGTCCTGATCAGCTCGGCCGCCGGTCTGGTGGGCTTCGCCAACTTCGCCCATTACACCGCGGCCAAGCACGGCGTCATCGGCCTGATGCGGACCCTCGTCAACGAGATCTCATCGCACGGCATCCGCGTCAACACGGTCCATCCGAACTCGGTCGACACCAAGATGATTATGAATGACGCCACATACCGGTTGTTCGATCCGGCGAACCCAACACGGGAGCGGTTTGGNGAGATCTTCCAGACCTTGAACCCCATGAGAATTCCATGGGTGGAACCGGTCGACGTCTCCAACGCCGTGCTCTATCTGGCGAGCGACGAATCACGTTACGTGACCGGAGCCATGATCCCGGTGGACGGCGGTTTCCTGCAGAAGGTATAACGGGCCGAAGGGGGCGCACCGACATTTGTCCGCCACCCCCGGCGGCCTATTGTCCCCGGAACGCCGGAGGGTGTCCCGTCCGCCCCACCGTTCCGTCCACAGCCAAGTCAGTCTGGGGAGTGAATCATGCACGCAGCGATGTTTCAGACACCCTTCATGCCGCCGACCCGGTCGGCGCGTGAGACCTTCACGTGGGCCGTCGAGCAGGCCGTGGTCTGCGATCAGGCCGGGCTCTCGGAGTACTGGATCGGCGAGCACGCCACCCAGGCGTGGGAGTCGATCCCCAATCCGGAGCTCGTGATCGCGGCGGCGGCGCTGCAGACCGAACAGATCAGACTGGCACCGGGAGCACATATCTCCTGCCGTACCACCACCCGGCGACGCNGGCGGTCCAGATCGCCTACCTGACGCAGNTCACCCAGGGTCGTTACATTCTCGGCATCGGTGCCGGCGCCTTTCCCGAGGACGCCGCACTGCGGGGGCTCAAGGACCTGACCGAGAACCACAGGATGGTGACCGAGTCCCTCGAGATCATGCGGAGGGTCTGGCGCAAGGAGCCGTTCCAGTTCGAGGGCGACTACTGGCGGGCCGGTTATCCGGAGGCACCGGAGGGGCATCCCCTCCGGGACGTCGGCCTGTACAACGGAACGATCGAGATNGGCCTGACAGGTCTCAGCCCGAACTCCCCGTCGCTGCGTTTCGCCGGGCAGAACGGCTACTTACCGCTCTCCATCTACTCGGGTGACGACTTCCTGCGCAACCATTGGGAGACCTATTCCACGGCGGCCCAGGAGAAGGGCCGGACCGTCGACCGCNCGGTGCACCACGTGGTTCGCGACGTCTTTATCGCGGACACGGACAAGGAGGCGCGCAGGTGGGCGATCGAGGGCGGCATGGGCAAGGCCTGGCAGGAGTACGTGCTACCGCGCTACCACAACTACGGCATCCTGGAGACGATGATCAAGAATCCGGGCATGAGCNCGGATGACGTCGATCTCGACTACCTGGCCGACAACGTCTGGATCGTCGGTTCGCCGGAGACCGCGGTCGAGAAGCTCGAAGAGGCCTTTGCCGCGACCGGCGGGNGGGGGNCGATCATGATGTACGGCTACGACTACATCGACAACCCGGAGCCATGGAATCACTCGATCGAGTTGCTGAGCCGGGAAGTCGCCCCGAAGGTGTCGTTACCGGCCTGAGGCCGGTGGAAGCCGGTGGGAGTGCCCCATGAAGATATCCTGCGCGTTCGGGCCTGCCGAGCAGACGCCCGACGACATTGTTGCGGCGGAGAGCCTGGGATACGACCGGGCCTGGGTATACGACTCGCCCGCGGTGTACCTCGATCCGTGGGCAACGCTCGCGGTCGCCGCCACCCGTACCTCCCGGATAGGACTCGGGACGGCGGTGGTCAGTCCGGGCCTGCGTCATCCCCTGGTAACCGCCTCGGCGATCGCGACGCTGGAGTCGTTGGCTCCCGGTCGGGTGTCGATCGGGGTCGGAGNCGGTGCCAGCGCGCGGTGGCTGCTCGGTCAGAAGCCAGCTCGTTGGGCCGAGGTGGAACAGTACATCGTCGCTCTTCGTGGCCTGGTGCGCGGCGAAGAGGTCGAATGGGAGGGCAAGGCCCTGCGGATGCTCCATCCCACGGGATGGGGCCCCGCCCGGCCGATCGACGTGCCCCTTCTCGTCGGGGCCGAGGGCCCGCGCGGCCTGGCCGTGGCGAGGCGCCACGGCGNCGGGGTCACGACGTTCGTGCACACGGCTCCCCGGGAGTTCGACTGGGTCATGCGCCTGGTCTTCGGCACGGTCCTCCAGGATGGNGAGTCGGTTGACTCGGACCGTGTCTTCGACGCGGTCGGAGCCATCGCCGCGCTCGGCTACCACGCGACGTACGAATGGCAGGGCCAGGAGGCGGTCAGGTCCCTGCCGGAAGGCGAGCGATGGCTGGACGTGGTGGCGCGGCTACCTGCCGACACCCGGCATCTCGCCCTGCACGCGGGCCATGGCGTCGTGGTCAACGACATCGACCGGGACATCGTCCCCCGCCACATGGCCGCGGCGTCGACGTGGGTGGGAACAGCGGACGACATAAGCCGGCACATCGAGGAGTTGTGCGCGGCCGGGGTCACGGAGGTGACCTACCAGCNGGGTGGCAAGGACATCGTCGGCGAGCTGGAACGCTTCGCCGAGATCGCGGCCGAGCACCGAGGACGAGCCGAGACGGGTTCTCCTCGATGAAGAGGAGACGGGTCGATGGTTGATGCGGCGGGTCCTCACCCCGCGACCCTGCGACGGGTGCTGGGGCACTACCCATCCGGCGTCACAGTCGTGACCGCGGTCAGCGACGGGGTACCGGTCGGCTTTGCCTGCCAGTCCTTCCACTCGCTGTCCCTCGATCCTCCCATGATCCTTGTCCTGCCCGCTCGAGGGTCGACCACATGGCCGAAGATCCGTCAGACCGGCTTGTTCTGCGTCAATATCCTCGCGCAGGAGCAGGCCNATCTCTGCCAGGCATNCGCCGTGAGCGGCGGCGAGAAGTTTCGCGGCGTCGACTGGCGTCTCAGCGATCGAGGGTCGCCGATCATCGCCGGCGCGAGCGCCTGGATCGACTGCGACCTGGTGGGCGAGCACGATGGCGGGGATCACACGATCGCCGTCGGCCTCGTCATGGGCCTCGAGTCGGACGAGTCCCGGGCGCCGCTGATCTTCCATCGGGGGACCTTCCACACGTTGGAACGCGTCTGAGAATCCCCGGCCCGGGCGGGCGCGGTGAGGAACGGCGGGGAGGTGCTCGCCCGGGCTCTTCGGGCGTTCACCTCCCTGCCGTCCCTCCCGCGCTTGTCCCGGCGACCGACCGGTGGCCGGGGCCCGTCTCCGGCGCGCCGGGCGTCCCGTACCGGGCGCGCAGCTCGTGCTTCTGGATCTTGCCAGCCGGCGTGCGCGGGAGGTCGTCGGTGAGGGCCACCGAGGTCGGGCACTTGTAGCGGGCGATCCGGGTTCGGCAGAATTCGATGATGGACCGTTCGTCGGCGACGGCTCCGGGACGCAGGACGACGACGGCCGCGACGGTCTCGGTCCACTTCGCCGACGGCAGGCCGATCACCGCGCACTCCGCGATCGCGGGATGGGCCATCAGGACGTTCTCGACCTCCGCCGAGTAGACGTTCTCCCCGCCACTGATGATCACATCCTTGATCCGGTCGTGCAGGAAGTAGAAGCCGTCCCGGTCGACGTGCATGACGTCCCCGGTGCNCAGCCAGCCCCCGGGCACGAGCGCGAGGGCGGTTTCGCGATCCTTGCCCCAGTAACCGCTCATCACTCGGGCGGACCGTACCCACAACTCGCCGACCTCGCCGACCGGCACCTCGACGAGCGTGACCGGGTCGACCACCCGGGCCTCGGTCTCGGGCACGAGGCGACCGCAGGACCGCAGCAGCGGCGACCCGGCAACGTGACACTCCGGCGGCAGCGCCGTGATCAGCGGCAGCTCCGTCATGCCGAACCCCTGGACAAGCTCGCAGTCGAAGGTCGCGAGCGTCCGTTCCAGCACCGGGCCGGTCATCGGGCCGCCGCCGTAGTAGAGACGGGACAGCGACCGGGTCCNCTCGTCGCCCTTGCGCAGCAGGTCGACGAGGCGCGCGATGACCGCCGGAACCGCGATCATGTTCGTGACGCGGTGTTCGGCGATCGTGTCGAGCACCGCCGTCGGCTCCACCTCGCGTAAGAGCACGGTCGTGCAGCCGGCCCACAACCCGGTCAGGGTCCAGGACGTTCCGCCGATGTGGAAGGTGGGCAACGTGCACAGGCTGACCGCGTCCCGCCCGATGCCGGCAACGCCGGCCAGGATGCGCAGCGAGTCCAGGACGGCCCCGTGCGTGGACATCACGCCCTTCGGCTGGCCGGTGGTCCCGGACGTNTACATCTGGATGGCGACGTCGTCCCGGTGCGGGCGGTACCCCGGGTCCGTCGCGGGGAAGGTGTCGTACCAGTTGCCCGTTCCGGTGCGTGTGTCAATGGTGCGGACNACGAGGGTGACCTCCGGATCGGCCTCGAGCCGCCGCGCGACCTCGGCGAACTCGTCGTCGACCACGATCACCGCGGCGTCGGCGTCGGNGACGATCGCGGTCAGCTCGGGGTAGGCCAGCCGCCAGTTCAGCGGGACGATGACCGCGCCGACCTTGCCGCANGCGGCCAGAACGGCGAAGTAGTGGGCGCTGTTCTTCCCGAGGAACGCCACGCGGGCACCGGCGGTGACCGCGAGCGCGTGGCCGATGCGATTCGACATCCCGTCCAGGTCGCCGTACGAGAGGGCGCGGCCGTCGGCGTGAAGGGCGGTACCACGGCTGGAACGGGCCGCGTGTTCGCGCAGAAGGTCGATAGTCGAGTGCACCGTCATCGCGGCTCGATTCTCCTCGTCGGTTTTCACGATCGCCGGGGAAGGGTACCAAACCAAACGATTGGTGGGTACCTGTCTGGACCGACCCAGCTCCGCTCGCGGGACCCGTTGACCCAACCGGTCCCGACGACCTACGGTTTAGCAACCAAACGGTCGGAAGGGGCCTTGATGACGAAACGTTGGCGGACGAGGGGCAGGGCGAGAAACAGGGCGAGGGCGGCCGGCGGTACCGCCGGCCGACCGGCGGTACGGGCGGGNGGGNGACGTGGCGAGCAGTCGCCGGCACGTCTGGGTCGAGGCCGCGGCCGAGCGGGTGTGGGCGCTGGTCGGCGATCCCGGGGCGATCGCCGCATGGTTCCCGAGCATCGTGGCCTGCGAGATGTCCGGATCGACGCGCACGTGCACCCTGCGGTCCGGGGAGGTGGTCGCCGAGGAGATCATCACCGTCGACGACGCCCTCATGCGCCTGCAGTACCGGATCGTCCGGGGCATCGACGTCGAGTCGCACCTGGGAACCGTGGATGTCATCCCCGACGGGAACCACCGGTGTCTCGTGCTGTATGCGACGGATGTCCGTCCGGATGATCTCGCGGGGCCGCTCGGGACCTCGGTCGAGCGCGCGCTCGACCTCCTCGCCGAACGGTTCGAACAGCCCTCCACCCGCCCCGACTGATCCCGCGATCGATCGTCGACCCGACCTGCGGGCCACCGTTCACCGTTGACGACCAATCGTTTGGTAGATAATGTTGATCTCGCTGCGCGGTCTGCCCGCGCCCGAACGCCGGAAGGTATGACATGGCGGAAGCCTTCATCGTCGAAGCGGTTCGTACTCAGGTCGGACGTCGCGGGGGCAGCCTCAGCGCCGAACACCCGGTCGACGTCGCGGCGCACGTNCTGACATCCCTGGTCAAGCGCGCGGGCATCGATCCGGTGGTGGTGGACGACGTGATCCTCGGAGCCACCGACATGGTCGGCCCCCAGGCCGGCGANATCGCCCGGCTGGCGTGGCTGGCCGCCGGGCTGCCCGAGAACGTGCCCGGCGTGACCATCGACCGGCAGTGCGGTTCGTCCCAGCAGGCGGTGCACTTCGCCGCGCAGGCCGTCATGAGCGGCACCCAGGATGTCGTCGTCGCCGGCGGCGTGCAGTTGATGAGCGTCGTCCCCATGAACATCGCCTGGTCGGCCGGCCAGGACCTCGTGCACCCGGACCCGTTCTCCGGCAGTCGGGGCTGGCAGGGCCGGTATGGCGCGCAGGAGGTCAGCCAGTTTCGGGCGGCCGAGCTCATCGCGCGGCGGTGGGAGATCCCCCGCGAGGAGATGGAGCGCTTCGCCCTGGCGAGTCATGAGCGCGCGGTGCACGCCACCGAGCACGGCTGGTTCGAGCGCGAGATCGAGGCGTTCGGCGCCGGGTCGCGCGACGAGTGTCCCCGGCCCAGCACATCCCTGGAGCGGATGGCGACGCTGAACCCGCTGACCGAGGGCGGATCGATCACCGCGGCCCTGTCGAGCCAGATCTGCGACGGTGCGGCGGCCCTGCTAATCTGCTCCGAGCGCGCGGTCGAGCAGTACGGGCTGCGCCCGCGCGCCCGCGTCCATGCGATGTCGGTGCGGGGCGACGACCCGGTCTACATGCTCACCGCCCCGATCCCGGCCACCCGCGACGTGCTGCGCCGCGCCGGTCTCGCCCTCGACGACATCGACCTGTTCGAAATCAACGAGGCGTTCGCCTCGGTCGTCCTGGCCTGGNAGCGTGAGCTCGGCGTCGGCTCCGAGCGGCTCAACGTCAACGGCGGCGCGATCGCGCTCGGGCACCCCATCGGCGCCAGTGGCGCGCGCATCATGACCACGCTGCTGCACGAGCTCGAGCGCCGGCAGGCCCNCTTCGGGCTGCAGTCGATGTGCGAGGGCGGCGGCCAGGCCAACGCCACCGTCATCGAGCGCCTGTGAACACGGCCGGGGCCGCGCCGACCGGTGGGGACCGCGACGTGGACAGCGATGGCGAGATGTTCCGAGCCCGCGTGCGGTCGCTGCTCGCCGAGAACCTGCCCGCGGGCTGGAGCGGCATCGGCGCGCTGTCCGACCGCGAACAGGAGGAGTTCCGCACACGCTGGCGCAGGCTGTTACACGAGAACGGACTGCTCGCGGTGGGCTGGCCGATCGAGTACGGCGGATCCGGCCTGAGCCCGCGCGAACAGCTCATCCTCGCCGAGGAGTGCACCACGGCGGGCNTGCCCCAGGGCGGCCTGAACGACAACTTCGGGGTGCAGATGCTCGGTTCGACGCTGCTGCGCTGGGGCACCGAGGAACAGCGCCGGTACTACCTGCCGCGGATCCTCAGCCAACAGGACATCTGGTGCCAGGGCTTCTCCGAGCCCGAGGCAGGGTCCGATCTCGCCGGCATCCGCACCCGCGCGGAGCTCGTCGAGGGCCGCTGGATGATCAACGGACAGAAGATCTGGACCTCCTACGGGCACCTGGCCACGCACATCTTCGTCCTGTGTCGCACCGACTCCTCCGTGCCGCCGCACCGGGGGATCAGCCTGCTGCTGTGCGCCCTCGACCAGCCGGGCATCGACCTGCGCCCGCTGCGGACGCTTACTGGCGAGGCCGAGTTCAACGAGGTCTTCTTCACCGACGCGGAATGTCCCNCCGACGCCGTGGTCGGGCCGGTCGACGGCGGGTGGCCCGTCGCCATGAGCCTGCTCGGTTTCGAACGCGGCGAGGCGGTGGCCACCCTGGCCATTCGCTTCCGCAAGGACTGGGAACGNCTGCACCGCATCGCGGTCGACCCCGAGGGTCCCACCGATCCGGTCATCGTCGAACGTCTCGGGCGGAGCCGACAGCGGGTGGAGGAGCTGCGGTGCCTCGGGCTGCGCGCGGTCGACAGCTGGGTCGCCGGTCNGGACATCGGCGCCGAGTCGTCGCTGCACAAGCTGTTCTGGAGCGAGTGGATCCAGGAGACGACCGAACTCGCCCTCGACGTGCTGGGCATGGACGCGGTCACCGCCGGCAGCGACGGGCTGCGCGGCGTGAGCTTCCCCGCCGCCGAGGCCGGAACCCCCAACACCGCGGGTACCTGGGCGGACTACTTCCTCCGGGCGCGCGCCGCGACCATCTACGCCGGCTCCAGCGAGATTCAACGCAACATCATCGCGGAGCGCATGCTGGGACTGCCGAGGGAGCCGCGATGACGGGCGTGTCGGCAAGCCTCGACGACGACCAGATCCAGCTGCAGAAGACGCTGCGCGCGGCGCTCTCCCGCCACTGCTCCGGGCCGGCGCAGCTCGCCCTGGCCACGGGCGAGGAGGACTTCGACCCGGCGCTGTGGAAGCTGCTGTCGACCGAACTCGACCTTGTGGGGCTCGCCGCACCCGAGCGGTTCGGCGGCGGTGGCGCGCCGCTGCCGGTGCTGGGCGTCGCGCTGATGGAGCTGGGGCGTGCGCTGTACAGCGGGCCGTACTTCTCCTCGGGGGTTCTCGCCACGCAGGCGATCGTGGGCAGCGGCGACGTGGCCGTCGGGGCGGAGATCCTGCCCGGGCTGTGCCGGGGTGAGGTCCTGGCGACCGTCGCCGGACTGCGCGACGACGGCCCGGACGGCCTTCCCGACATGGGTGGCGTGGTCGCCACCGCCGCGACCGCCGACGGCGACGGGACACCCCGGCTGACGGGGGTCTCCGACCATGTCTGGGAGGCGCACGGCGCGCACCGGCTCGTCGTGTTCGCGTCGACCCGCGACGGGGTCGGCTGCTTCCTCGCCCATCCGGACGCACCCGGCGTGCTGGTCGAACGGCTGCCGGGCATGGATCTCACGAGACGCCTGTCGCGGGTCCGGTTCACCGCCGCGGCCGCCCGACCGCTGGGCGCGCTCGACGGCGGCTCCCGGGCGCTCGCGAGGCTGCGGCGGATCGCGCCGGTGTGCCTGGCGGCGGAGCAGATCGGCGGCGCCGAGCACTGCCTGGAACAGGCCGTCGACCACGCGAAGCGACGCCACCAGTTCGGTCGTCCCATCGGCAGCTTCCAGGCCGTGAAGCATCAGCTCGCCAGCGTGCTGATGGACGTCGAGGCGGCGAAGGCGGCGACCGTCTTCGCGCTGGGCGCCCTCGAACACGAATCCCCGGATGCCGCGACGATGGTGCATGTCGCCAAGGCCGCCGCCTCCGACGCCTTCTTCCACGCGGCGGGCGCGTTGATCCAGACCCTCGGCGGCATCGGCTACACCTGGGAACACCCGGCCCACCTGTATCTGCGTCGAGCTGTCAGCGGCCGGGCGCAGTTCGGCTTCCCGTCGGCCCATCGACGGGCCCTCGGCGCCGAGGGTGGCCACTGATGGGCGAGGCACCGGGCGGGACGACGGACGAGACGATCGTCTTCCCGATCGACCCGGTGCACGTCATGCTGTTCGCCCGGGCGGTCGGTGACGACAACCCGGTCTACACCGATCCCGCGGCGGCGGCCCGCGCGGGCCTCGGCGGCGTCCCGGCCCCGCCGACCTTCGGTGAGGCGTTGCAGCAGTTCATCCCGGGGTACCCATGGCGGCCCCGGCCGGACACGCCATGGGTCGGATCGCAGCGCCCGGGCTCGACGCAGGTCGCGGACAGTCCGGTTGTCCTGCACGCGGAGCAGCGCTACACCTACGTCCGACCGGTTGTCGCCGGGGAGACTCTGCGTGCGGCGAAGCGAGCCGGCGAGAGCTGGGAGCGGACCAGCGCCAGGAGCGGGACGCTGCGGTTCCGCGAGATCGTCACCGACTTCGCCGACGAGGCCGGCGAGCTGGTGCTGCGCGCGGTGGCGGTGGAGGCCCGAGTCGGGGAAGGCGGCGCCGTGAGCCGTCGGGCCCCGGCCGATCGGCCTGGCCGCGACGCCGGCCGTCGGCTGCCGGCCGGCGACACCGCCGGCGACACCGCCGGCGACACGGAAGGGGGTGCCAGTACCGCGCTGCCCGCGGGCCAGATCTGCCAGCGGCCTCTGGTGACAGATCTCTCGCGAGCTGTGATCGTGCAGTACGCGGGCGCGTCCGGTGACTACAACCCGCTGCACCATGACGAGCCCTATGCCATCGAAATCGCCGGCTACCCGTCGGTCATCGCCCACGGCATGCTCACGATGGGGATCACCGGCCGCCTCGTGACCGATCTCGTCGGCGTGACGCGACTACGCGAGTTCGGCGGGCGGTTCCGCGCGCCGGTGTTCCCCGGCGACTCGCTGTCCGGCACCGCGGCGATCATCGCCGTCGAGGGCGCCGGGACCGATGCCCTCGTGACCATCGAGCTCGCGACCACCAACCAGCGCGGCGCGGTCGTCTTCACCGGCACCGCGCTCGTCGTCGGCGACTCGTTCGACCATCCATCCCTCGACGTCACGGATCGCCCCGCGATCGGNGTCACCGAAGAAGTGAGGTNAGCGCGTGATATCGGTGAACATTGCTGGTAGCTACTGCCTGCCCCCGCGCCCCGACATACCGATGGCCCTCGACGAGATGATCTATACGGTCACCTCGGGCGCACTGNGCGACGCCGGACTCGGCATCGGCGACGTCTCGGGCTCGTTCATGGCGGCGTCCGACCTTTACGACGGCCGCGCGATCGCGACCATGACGCTCACCNGATCGACCGGCTCGTTCCACAAGAACGAGATGCGCGTCTGCAACGACAGCCTGGCGGCGCTCACCCTGGCCGCGGCCGAGGTGGCGGCGGACGCGGCCCAGGCGGTGATCGTCTGCACCTGGAGCAAGCTCAGCGACGCGAACCGGGACGCCATGGCCGCACTCGGCCTGGAACCGGTGTTCACCCGAGGGCTGAACGCCCATCCGGACGCCGTCGTCGCACTGCGGCGGTCGTCCGATCTGGGGCGGCCGACGCTCGTCGAACGGACCGCCGTCGAATCGGCCGACGTCGCCGTCGCGCTGGTCCTCACCGCACCCTCGCCCGAGNGGCGGACCCGCGGCACGGTCATCGGCCTCGGCGCCGCGAACGGCCCGTACCTGCGTCCAGGTGAGCCGCTGCTGGGGCCCGTCACCGCCGCCGCGACCGCGGCGTGCAAGCTCGCCGGCCGCGACGTGACCGATCTGCGCCGCGCCCGGGTCGCCGGCCTGCACGCGGTGGACGACGACGAGCTCGCACGCGCGGTCGGGGTGCCCCACGACATTCTGGCCCGCCAGAGCGAACGGTGGGCCGACCTCGGCTACGCCGCCGGCCTGCTCGCCGTGCACGAGTCGCTCGCCGCCGGCGAGCCCGGCCCGGCGCTGGTGCTCTCAGCGGGCGGCATCGGATACGAGAACGCGCACGCCGCGTTGGTGGAGGTCGCATGAGCCCGCAGCAGCCCGCGGTCCTCGGCTTCGGCCAGACCCGCTACAAGACGTCACGGGTCGACGTCGGCACACCCGAACTCATCTTCGAGGCGGTCAGCCGCGCGCTGGCCGACGCCGACACCGAGCTCACCGAGATCGACGCCGTCGTGTTCGCCTCGGCGCCCGAGGTGTTCGAGGGCGTGTACGAGCCGGATCGCTGGTGCGTCGAGGCGTTCGGCGGGGTCGGCAAGCCGCTGATCCGGGTGCACACCGGCGGGGCCACCGGAGGCTCCGGCCCACTCGCGGCGTCACGGCTCATCTCGGCCGGCCTGTACGAGACCGTGCTCGTCGTCGGCCTGCAGCGCACCTCGGAGACGGCCGACGCGCAGGCGGTGTTCACCACGATCTTCGATCCGGTGTACGAGCAGGACGTCCAGCTCAACGTCATCACCGGCATCGCGCTCGTCGCCTCGCGACAGATGAGGTACTTCGGCCTGACCGAGGATCACATGGCGTGGGTGTCGACGAAGAACTTCGGCAACGCGCTGCGCAACCCGTACGCGCACCTGCACCGCGAGATCACCGAGCAGGAGGTCAAGCAGTCCCGTTCCCTGTCGTACCCGCTGCGCCTGCTGCACACCTGCCCGCGCTCGGACGGCGCCGCGGCGGTGGTGATGACCAGCGCGGAGAAGGCCCGCGAGAAGTCCCACGCCGCCTACGTCGCGGGCCTGGGCTGTGCGGCGGACGTGTACCGCATCGGCGACCGCATCCACGACGACGAATCCGACTTCGCCATCCCGCGCGCCCAGGCATGGGCGGCCACCGAGGCCTACCAGGAGGCGGGCATCACCGACCCGCGGCGTGAGCTGGACGTGGTCGAGGTCTACGCGCCGTTCGCCAACCTCGAGATCGCCTACTACGAGTCGCTCGGCCTGGCGCCTCCCGGCCGCGGTATCGATCTGGTCGAGACCGCAGCCACCGCGATGGACGGCGACATCCCCGTCGTGCCGTCCGGGGGCTGCATGACAACCAATCCCATCGGCGCCACCGGCCTGATCCGCTTCGGNGAGGCCGCCGCGNAGGTGATGGGACGGGCCGGCGATCACCAGGTCGACGGCGCCCGGCTGGCCCTCGCCACGGCCTGCGGCGGAATCGACCAGTTCTACACCGCGGCCGTCCTCTCCGCCCAGCCCACCTGACCGAGACCCCCGGCCGTCGTCGCACGCGGCCGACGCCCGGACAGCAGACGCCCCGCACCACCGGCCACCTGACAGACACGAGGTCCGACATGACCGTTCCCACGACTGTCCCCACGCGCATCCCCGGCGAGTGGCACATCCCTTACCAGTACACGATCGGGACGTTCGCGACGGCGTTCTTCGACGCCCTGCGCGAGCAGCGGATCCTCGGCTGCCGATGCGCACAGTGCGGTCGGGTGAGCGTGCCGCCGAAGTCCTTCTGCGAGTACTGCTTCGTCCCGATCGACGAGCTCGTCGAAGTCGGTGACACCGGCCGGATCGAGGCCGTCACGGTCGTGACCGCCCCGTTCNCCGGCTCGCCGCCCGTCCCGTACGTCGTCGCCTACGTGCGGCTCGATGGCGCGACGTCGTCGATCTGCAACTACGTNCACGGCGTGGACCTCGGCGATCTCGATCGGCTGCCGGCCGACATCGCGATCGAGGCACCGGTACGTGCGGTTTTTGGCGACAAGCGCGAGGGGCGGGTGACCGACTTCTGGTTCGAGCCCGTCCGAGACCGGTCGTGATGGTTCCGTCGCAGCCGGAGCGGCCGACCCGGCCGCGGCCGGATCTGCCACTCGCCGGTCTGCGGGTGCTCAGCCTCGCCGAGCAGTATCCCGGGCCGTTCGCAACGATGCTGCTGGCCGACCTCGGCGCCGACGTCATCCTGATCGAACGTCCCACGGGAGGCGACCCGACGCGGCGATTCACCGGCCATTTCGAGGCGTTGAACCGCAACAAGCGCTCGATCGCGCTCGACCTCAAGTCCGAGGACGGGCGGGAGGTGTTCTGGCGGCTCGCCCCGACCGCCGACGCGGTCGTCGAGGGCTACAAGCCGGGCACCGTCGACCGTCTCGGGATCGGACCGCGCCAGGCCCGGACCCGCCTGCCGGCGCTCGTGTACGCGTCGATCTCCAGCTTCGGGCAGACCGGCCCGCTCGGGGCGCGCGGCGGGCACGACATCTCGATGCAGGGCATGACGGGCCTGGTGCAGGGCGACGACCCGCGGCCGGCGCCACTCCCCCTGGCCGACCTGGCCTCGGCCATGTTCGCCGCCTTCGGGGTCGTCGCAGCGTTACTCGGCCGCGAGCGTAACGGGACCGCCGGGTACCTCGACGTCTCGATGCTCGACTCGCTGGTGAGCTGGCGCAGCACAGTGCTGGTGTCCGAGCTCAACGGGCTGGATCCCGCGCCGTACCCGCCGCTCGACCCCGGCTACGGCGTGGTCGAGAACTCGCGCGGTGAACGGCTCACATTGAGCATCGCCGGGGAGGACCACCAGTGGCGGGGACTGTGCGCCGCACTCGGGCTGGACCATCTCGCCACGCTGAGCACCGTCGAGCGCGAACGGGACCGCCGGGCGATCGCCGACGAGCTGAGGTCGGCCTTCCGCAAGGCCGACTGGGCTCTGCTCGAGCCACAGCTCGCCGCGCACGGAGTCGGGTTCGNCCCGGTCTACGACGATCGGGAGATCACCACGGACGAGCAGGTCGTCGCCCGCCGGATGATCGTCGACGTGCCNGGCGCCGGCGATCCGCCCGGCGCCGGACCGGACGAGCGCGGCGGGCGGGTGCGGGTCGTCCGGCAACCGGTCCTGTTCGACGGCGCCGGGGGTGTGATCGCCTCCCGCGCGCCGCGGCTGGGCCAGCACACCCGCCCCGTGCTGCGCGACCTCGGCTATTCCGACCTCGACGTCGATGCGCTCGTGGCGCGCGGCGTCGTCGTGACACACGAAGGTGGACGGTCTTGACCGACATGCGATTCGACGGCCGCGTCGCCGTCATCACCGGCGCCGGCGCCGGACTCGGCCGGCAGCACGCCCTGTTACTCGCGGCCCGTGGCGCGGCCGTGGTCGTCAACGACCCGGCGCCGCCCGCGGACGGTGTCGGCGTCGCGCCGGCCGCGGCCGTGGTGAACGAGATCGTCGCGGCGGGGGGAACAGCCGTCGCCGACGTGAGCTCTGTCGCCACGCCGGAGGGCGGTCAGGCGATCGTGGACGCGGCCCTGGCCGCCTTCGGCGGCCTGGACATCGTCGTGAACAACGCGGGCATCGTCCGGGACAAGACGTTTCCGAAGATGACTCCGGACCTGATGGACCCGGTGCTCGACGTCCACCTGCGCGGCGCGTTCTTCGTGACCCGCCCGGCCTACCTGCACATGCGGGATCGCGGGTACGGCCGGATCGTGTCGACCTCGTCGGCAGCGGGGCTGTTCGGCAACTTCGGCCAGACCAACTACGGCGCCGCCAAGATGGCCCTCGTCGGGCTGACCCGGGTACTCGCGCTGGAGGGTGCACGCCACGGCGTCAAGGCGAACGTCCTCGCGCCGATCGCCGCGACCACCATGTCGGCGGGACTGCTCGACGAGGACTGGGAGCGTCGGCTCGACCCGGCGCTCGTCTCGCCCGTCGTCGCGTTCCTGTCCCACGAATCCTGCCCGACCAGCGGGGAGATCTTCTCCGCGNCGGCCGGGCGGGTCGCCCGAATCTTCATCGCCGAATCGCCTGGTTTCTACTCGCCGGAGCTCAGCCTCGAAGACGTCCGTGACCGGTGGGATGTCATCTGCTCGGAGACGGGCTACGGGGTGCCGATGAGCGCCGAGCAGGAGCGCGACCTGCTGAGCGCGGCGTTTCGGCGGGCCGAGGCCGGCTCCGCCTCCGCCGCCGCGGCCTTCTGAGGCGACCGATGGACAAGACCTGCGGCTCGGCCGACGAGGCGATAGCCGACATCGCCGACGGTGCATCGCTCGCCGTCGGCGGGTTCGGGCTGTGCGGAATCCCGCACGTCCTGATCCAGGCGCTGCTGGCGCGTGGGACGACCGATCTGGAAACGGTGTCGAACAACTGCGGCGTCGACGGTGCCGGACTGGGGCTCCTGCTCGCCGCCGGGCGGATCCGGCGCACGACCGGCTCCTACGTCGGGGAGAACAAGGAGTTCGCCCGCCAGTACCTCGGCGGGGAGCTGGAGCTGGAACTGTGCCCACAGGGCACACTCGCGGAGCGGCTGCGGGCCGGGGGCTCGGGAATCCCGGCGTTCTTCACCCCGGCGGGGGTGGGGACGGCGGTCGCCGACGGCGGGCTGCCGTGGCGTTACACGCCGGCCGGGGACGTCGCCGTCGCCTCGCCCGCCAAGGAGACGCGACGGTTCGGCGACCGGGAGTACGTGCTGGAGCACGGCATCACGACGGACTTCGCGCTCGTCCGGGCGGCCGTGGGAGACCGCCACGGCAACCTGGTCTACGCCCGGTCGGCGCAGAACTTCAACCCGCTGTGCGCCATGGCCGGACGGATCACTGTCGCCGAGGTCGAGCGGCTGGTCGAACCGGGCGACCTGCCCGCCGAACAGGTGCACACNCCGGGAATCTTCGTCCAGCGAGTCATCGAGGTGGGTCCGGACGGGAAGGGCATCGAAAAGCGAATGATCAGGACGGAGGGGTGATCGTGGGTCTCGACCGCGACNAGCTCGCCGCACGGGTCGCGGCGGAACTGTGCGACGGCCAGTACGTGAACCTCGGCATCGGGCTGCCGACCCTGGTGCCGAACTTCCTGCCGGCCGGGATGGAGGTCGTGCTGCATTCGGAGAACGGGATCCTCGGTGTGGGCCCCTACCCCGTCGAGGACGACGTCGACCCGGATCTGATCAACGCTGGCAAGGAGACCGTCACCGTGCTGGCCGGCGCGGCCTTCTTCGATTCCGCGGGGTCGTTCGCGATGATCCGCGGCGNNCACATCGACGTCGCGGTCCTGGGCGCGATGCAGGTCTCGCGGAACGGGGACCTCGCCAACTGGACGATCCCGGGAAAGACCATCAAGGGCATGGGCGGCGCGATGGACCTCGTCCACGGGGCCCGGCGGGTCATCGTGATGATGGAGCACACGAACAGAGCGGGCGCGCCGAAGATCGTCCGCGAGTGCGACCTGCCGCTGACCGNCACACGATGCGTGCACCGCATCATCACCGACCTCGCGGTGATCGACGTCGAACCCATCGGACTCGTACTCCGCGAACTCGCTCCGGCGGTGACCCTCGACGAGGTCCGGCGACGCACCGGCGCCGATCTCGTCGAGGCCCTGGAGCGTTCGGCCGGATAGCAGGCGGCGGGAGTACTGCCGGCGGCGGGAGTACTGCCGGCGGCGACTTCGGCCCCNCCGGGAAGGGAATCGGGCCGACACTTTTCCTCGAAGTGATCCCGCCCCTTTGAAGTGAACATCGAGCACTACTGGCGCGAAAATTCGGGTCACCCACAGCAAAGGCGATGATTCCACTGAGCGAAGAACCGAAAAGCAGACACATCGACGGGATCGTCAGGTCCAGCCGATCCGGCATGCAGTGGGATCCGCCAGGGCCGATCCCTNCCGGCGCAAGAATGTCCATCACGGATTCGGACGGGAGGGAGACCTGGCAGGTGGCGGACTACACCGACNCATGGACACCAGGCCGGAGCCGACCACCGGTGCCCGCCCTTCGNCTCGTATCGCTCCCGCGCGAGCGGGCGGCCCTGGCACTCGGGCGAATCGAGACGATGNCCGGGCCGGTATGAACGACCGCGCCACAGCACTGGTCACCGGAGGCTCGCGGGGAATCGGCCGCGGCATCGCTGAGAGACTCGCCGCGGCGGGGTATACCGTGGTGATCGCTGCACGCAGGTCCCAACCGCTCGAGGAGACCGCCGCGCAGCTGCGAGCAGCGGGCGGCGATGTGCACGGTGGCGCTGGGGATATGGCACAGGAGTCGGACGTCGAGGCACTGGCCCGCTTCCAACTCGAAATATCACCCAGGCTGGAGCTGCTGGTTCTCGCGGCAGGTGTGGGCACGGCTGGTCCGTTCGCCGAGTACCCGCTGCGTCGCCTGGACGTCCAGGTCGCGGTGAACCTGCGGGCTCCATTTCTGCTCGTGCAGCGTCTGCTGCCGGCGTTGCGGGCTGCGGCCGACGCGCAGCGGAGCCGAGGCGCCCGGGTCGTCGCGATCGCGTCGATCACTGGCGTTGCCGCCGAACCGGATCTAGCCGCGTACGGGGCTACCAAAGCTGCACTGATCTCGCTGTGCGAGTCTCTCACCGTGTCCGAGGGAAAGCNCGGCGTCAACGCCACGGCCATCTCGCCGGGCTACGTCGACACCGATATGACCGAGTGGGTGCGCGGCCGTATTCCCCGAGATGAGATGATCAAGGTTGACGACGTCGCCGAGCTGGTCATGGGGTTGAGCCGGATGTCGCGCTACGCAGCAGTGCCCAATGTCGTGCTTACCCGACCGGGCGTTCAACTGTGGCGGGCATGAGCTGTCGACCAGACTGGGGCCTGGCTGGTAGTCGGTTCTCCGGATCCGGTCNCCGCGCCGGTGTTGACCCCGCGCCCCGCCGGGCCGACACCTCCCGGCGCACGTTCCTGTCCGCGCAGGCCTCCGGCATACTGGCCTGCGACTTCTTCACGGTGGACACCGCGTTCCTCCAGCGGATCTACGTGTTCTTCGTCGTCGAACACGCCACCCGCGACGTCCATGTTCTCGGGGTCACGAAACATCCGACACCTCCCGCGGAAGATCGCATCAACCGCAACAGACCAGATCACAGGCCGAATCGGGATTCTGGAGCCCCACAGGCCGACCCGATGACCTCGAGTCTCGCCACCCCGCTCGCGAGAGACCACCAGACACCGACCGGACGCCGCCGGTACGGACGGTCGAGCTCAGTCCTGCCCGGAGACGGTGTCGGCGCGCCGGACCAGCTCCCGGAACTGCTCGCGGAGCTCATCGGTGTCCAATGAAGCTGCGTCCGGTCCCGCCACGCCCTCCCACCACTGCGCCGAGGCCACGTCACCGAGTTCGGCCGCCACGGCAGCGGCCACGCCCGCCAGGTGCGCCCGACGCCGGTGCCCGTCCCGCTGGGGGCCCAGCTCGTCGGCGGCGGCGAGCATTACGGCCGCGTCGTCCAGACGTCCTTCGCTGCGGGCGGCCTGCGCGCACTCCGCGAGGACCGCGGCCACCGAGAACCCGCTGTCCACCTCCTGCGCCGTGGCTGCGGCCGCCCGCCAATGCCGCATCGCCGCGGACCGGTCGCCGCGCAGCAGCGCGCCGTCCCCCCGTCCGATGGGCACGTGCACGGCCGCCCACACGTCGTTCCCAACGTCGAGCCGCTGCGTGACGTGCGCCTCGGCCTGAGCCAGCAGAGCCCCTGAACCGTCGAAGTCCCCCAGGCGCAGCGCCGCCGCCGACGCGAAGATCGCCGCCTCCGCGGCCAGGGAGGCGTCGTCGACCCGTTCGGCCAGCCGCATCGCCCGCTCCGCGGTGGCGAACAGGTTCGCGGCGACGCGGTTGAACCCAGCGCGCGCCACCAACCAGCGGGCCCGGCCTCGCTCGCTCAGGTCGCCCTCACGCAGGCGTTCGGTCCAGGCGAAGCCTTCGTGGGTGTGCCCGCTCATCCACATCGGCAACCACACCGACCACAGCAGCTCGGCGGCGTCGTCGTGANGGCGGGCGTCGACGAGCTGGTCGTACCCGAGCCGCAGCACGCCGCGATCGACCTCGACCTGCTCCACCGCCGTCATNTCGCCGCGGCCCCGGATCCGTGCGCCGAGTTCGCGCGCCGTGTGGAGGGCCCACTGGCTGACGCTCCNCTGGACCTGCTCCCGCTCGGTCGGTTCGAGCGTCTCGAGCGCNCACCGGCGTACCGGTTCCAGCAGCCGGAACCGCGCGACCTGTCCGGCGTCGCTGCGGGCGACCAGCGAGTGCTCGATCAACTCGGCGAGCGCGCCCACCGCATCCGCCGTGTCCGGCGCAGCGATCCCGTCGACGGTATCCAGGGAGAAGCTGCCCGGGACGATGGCGAGCCGCGGGAACAGCCGGCGAGCCGCGGGGCCGAGTATTCGGCAGCTCCACTCGATGGTGGCCGCCATGGTGCGTTGCCGCGCCGGCAGGTCCCGGGGGCCGGCCACAGGCAGCTCCGCCAACTGATCGACCCGGTCCAGCAGTGCCTGGGGGCCGAGTCGCGCGGCTGCGGCGGCCAGGAGTTCGATGGCCAGTGGTAGCCCGTCGGCCCGCCGACACAGCTGCGCGACGGGATCGTCGTCCTGCCCGCCCGTCGTCGGCGATCGTGCGCCGGCGGCGGTCAGCCGCTCGCTGAAGAGCCGCACGGCCGCCGCCGGGTCCAGCGGGGCGATGCGGATCTCGCGTTCCCGACGCACCCGCAGCGGAACGCGGCTGGTGGCCAGGACCACCGCGCCGGGACAGGCCGACAGCAGCTCGACCAACTGCGGAGCGCAGGCGGCCACACGCTCCAGGTTGTCCAGAACGAGCAGGACCGCCGCCCCGGCAAGGTGCACGGCGAGGCCGGTCACGGTGTCGGCGTGGGTTCCCGCCGCGAGGGCGACGACGGCGAGGACGTCGTCGGGGTCGGTGACGTCGGTGAGGTCGGCGAAGAATGCCCCGCCCGGGTGGTTGGCGACCACCGTCTGTGCCGCCAACAGCGCGACGGTGGTCTTGCCGACCCCGCCTGGGCCGGTGAGCGTCACCAGCCGGCCCGGCGCGGAACGCAGAGCGGCGACGATCTCGGCGACCTCGTCGTCCCGCCCGACCACCGGGACAGNCGGCGGAGGCGGAGGGTGGGACGTCAAGGTGCGGGACGGCATCTCGAGGGCCCCGTTCCCCGCCCGTCCCAGCGTCGACAGCAGCGCCGTGGCCTCGGCGTCGCGGAGCTGCAGCGCCGAGGCCAGCGACCGCACGGTGTGCGGCTGGGGCTGGGTCCGCCGCCCGCGTTCCAGCGCGCTGACCGCATCGACGGACAGGCCCGCGGCGGCGGCCAGCTCCTGCTGGGTCAGCGACCTGGCCTCCCGCAGTTCACGCAGCACGGCCGCGAAGCTGCGCGCCTTCCGCNCCGGTCCCGACGGATCATTCACGATCTCGATTATGTCCGCCGCTGTAGGGGCGGTGTCCGGGCGTTGTCCGGTTGTCGAGCCGCATCCCGATGATCACGATGGACAGTGACAGGACGAACCGGCGAGTGAGGAGTCGAAGGCATGGTCCCCGAGGCCCTGGAAGCGTTGCGCGTGGCGATCAATTCCCACGTCCCGGAGCGGATCGCCAGCTGCTTCACGGACGACTACGTGGCCGAGCGGCCGCTGAAGCCGCATGAGGGGTTTATCGGCTCCGACCATGTCGCCGCGAACTGGAGGAAGATCCTGGCCGGGCTGCCGGACCTGCAGGCCGAGATCCTGCGCCACGCCCAGAACGGCGACGAACTGTGGTCGGAGTGGGAGATGCGGGGCACCGCCCCGACCGGGGCGACGGTCGTGCTGCGCGGCCCAGTGGTGCTCACCACCCGCGACGGACGGATCGCATGGGCCCGGTTCTACCCCGACCCGGTCACCATGAACGGCCCGACCCACACCACCGTCTCCCGGGTGCTGGACGCCCCGGCCGACCGGATCTTCGCGGTGCTCCGCGACCCCCGCCGCCACCCCGAGCTCGACGCCACCGGCTTCCTGCGCCGCGCCGAGACCCTCGACCCGATCGGCGCCGTCGGCGACACCTTCGTCATGGCGATGCACAACGACGAGCAGGGTGACTACCGGATCGAGAACCACGTCGTGACCTTCACCGAGAACCGGGTCATCGGCTGGGCGNCCGGCCGACCGAGTCAGCGCGCGGACGGTCACCGCTTTACCTGGACGCTCACCCCGACCGACGACGGCCGCACCGAGGTGACCCACACCTACGACTGGGCGGCGGTCACCCACCCGGCAAAAGTACCGCGTCTGCCGCTTGTCTCCGCTGCCCAACTCGAAGCGTCGGTGGGGCAACTGGCCACAATGGTGGCGTAGACGCTGGGTTCTGTCGCCAATCCCGCGTCGGGCTGTCCCGGATCCGGACGACGCTACTCGGAGGGCACTCGACGTTGACTCGGTCGTTGACTTCGACTTCGATCCAACCCCACTTGAACGCAGTTTCGGCGTTGTTCTGGATGCGGCNGGGACACTCCCGACCGAGGTGGCGCACATTGATCAAGCCTGGCGGCCGAATAATCGACATCCACCCCTCTCCCGTAAAGATGGCTCTTCGCAGTTGGCCGGGTGTCGTGCTCGCCGACTGACCGACTGTGATCGGTCGCTGTGACGGGGTTCAGTCGCGGGCGAGCCCGTTGGGACGTCTTCTTCGTCACCCCGGCCACCGTGTTGCGCTGGCACCGTGACCTCCTCGCCAGGAAATGGACCTATCCGCGGAAGTCGCCCGGACGGCCACTGATCCGCCGGGAGATCCGCGATCTGGTCCTGCGCCTGGCGCAGGAGAACCCGACCTGGGGCCACCGCCGGATCCACGGCGAGCTCGTCGGGCTGGGCTACCCGGTCGGGGTCGCCACCGTCTGGCGGACCTGCACCGCGCCGGTGTTGACCCCGCACCCCACCTTCGACCGGCAGCTGCAGGTCGAGCGGTTCATTGATCGGCATGGCAGCAGATTTCCAGCTCCATGCCGTCCGGGTCGCGGAAGAACAGCGACCACTCGGATCCGAGCCGCTGGATCTCGCCGGTGTCAGCCCCCAGACTGCGCAGCCGATCCCTAGTGGCTTGGAGGGTCTCCAGCGAGTCGACGGCGAGAGCGAAGTGGTCGATCGGGCCCCGCCCGCCTTTCTGGCGCCTGTCGCCGATGATGGCTTCGGNCGGCACCTCGAAGACATTGAGCGCGGCACCTTCACCGAGGTCGACGACGGCCATGCGTGGGTGGTCTCCCACAGCCTGCATCTCGGACGTCATCGTGGCCCCGAGTGCGTCGGTGTAGAACTTCACGATCTTATCGAGATCGGCTGTGAGCGTGGCGACGTGATTGAAACCGATTGTGACCGGCACTGCGTCCTCGTTTCGGTCAGGACATCTGCTCGACCTGGTTTGCCAGGTCTGTCTCGGTGACGGCATGAGTGGAGATCTGGCTTGCGGAGATCGGCCGCACTGGTGAGCGGCGGCGATGACTCCCGGGGAAATGCGAGGCCGTCGGTGGACGACCCCTCCCGGGCTCGTCGTGGAATTGGTGCCGCGGCTGGGAGATGGCCATTGGCAGGCTGGATAGTGGGACAGGCGCGGGCCAGCGCGGCGGCGGCCGTTAGGCGGCGGTGTTGGCTGCGGGAGTGGTGCGATGCGCGTGGTCGGGGTCAGTTCGGGGGCGGAATGCCGCGGCGACCCAGGTGAAGCCGACGAGCGCGAGCACCGCGACACCGATGATCACTGGACGGGCTGGGCCGGGGGCGGTGAGCATGATGCCGACCCCGCCGAGGCCGGTGAGGGCGGCGGCCGGTAGCGGGGCGACTCGGGCGCGGTAGAGGCCGATGGCGAGCAGGAGGTAACCGACGCCGCCGGCGACGAGCGCGAAGAAGATGACGTTTCCGATGCTGGCGTTGTGGAAGTGGTCCCACAGGTCGACCATCGCGGCCCGTTGGGGTTGCCGGGCGATCTGTCCGGCGATCAGTGAGGCCGTCGCGATACCGGCGAGCGCGATCGTGCCGACGACGGTGAGCGTGGCGCCGGTTGCGGCCAGTTTCGGCTTGTGTGGGCGGATGGCCGCCGCGAGTGTCAGGCCGGCTGGGATCAGGAGCGCCGCGGCGAGCATGGCGAGCAGACCACCGGCGTCCGAGCGGGTCGGGTGGGCGCTGACGTCTGCGAGGAAGTTCGCGGGATCGTCCACCCAGGGGGCGGAAAAAAGTCGCGCGATCAGGGCGACCAGGGGTGCGGCGACCAGGCAGAGCAGCAGGGCCGGGGGCGGTGTGGGGCCACTACGGGCGGATGGGGTCATCGGAGGCGTCCTTTCGGCGGGTGGAACGGTTGCCGCGACGGTGTCGCATCCGGACCGTGGGGCGCGTCGGAGTACGCCCGGATCTTTTCTTCCGGGTATTCCCGGAAGAAAAGACGACCGGTGCGGTGTCACCATTCACGGATGGAGATGACGCTGGCGCGGCGGAGAACCGCGGTGGCTGTCGCGGGGGCGGCGTGGCTGCTGCTGCCGGCCGGCGTCGGTGTGCTGGTGTGGCTGGATCAGCGTCTGCGCGCCATGGGACGTCCCGACCTCGTGACGACCACCGGCGGGGCAGAGATCCCGTTTGTGCTGGTCGCGGCGACCGCGTCGACGGTCGGAGTCGCTCTCGCGCTGCGTCGCCCGCGCCATCCGGTCGGTTGGCTGTTCCTCGCCCTGGGCGGCGTCCTGCTGCTGTCCGGTGGGACACAGGGGTATGCCGCCTACGGCGCGGTGGCCCGCCCGGGTCGTCTGCCCGCCGCGGACCTGGTGGCGATCTACGCGGATGCCGGTTTCATTCCATGGCTGGTGCTCGTCGCGCTCATTCTTCATCTGACGCCGACGGGCCGACCGCTGTCCGCCCGTTGGGGACGGATCNCGCTCGCGACCGCGGTCGCCGGCGGCCTGTGGCTGCTCGTGGGTCTGGTCACCACCGAGACCATGCAGCCCCCGTTCCAGTCAGTCACCAATCCGCTGCTGATCGGTGGGCCGCTCGGTCCGTTGCTGGTCGCTCGCAGGGTCCTGGGGCTGGCGACTGGAGCTGGTGTTGTGCTGGCGGCGGTGTCGCTGATCGTCCGGTTCCGCCGATCCGTAGACGTCGAGCGCCGCCAGTTGCTGTGGGTGGCGGTGGNCGCGGTCCCCTTGCCGGTGCTGATGGCTGCGTCGTTCNCCGCCTCGTACGCGGGCAACAACACCGCCGCCGGCCTCGCCGCGGCGACGTTGATCGGCCTGCTGGCGATCGGTGCCGGNCTGGCGATCGGCCAGTACCACCTCTACGACGTCGAGGAGATCCTCAGCCGGGCCGTCACGTACCTGCTCGTCTCCGGGCTGCTCGCGGCGTCCTACGCGACGGTCGTGATCGTCGTCGGGCAGTCGCTCGCCGGCCGGACCGGGCGTTCACAGATCTCCGCGGTGCTCGCGACGCTCGCCGCTGTCGCGGTCACCGCCCCGGCCTACCGGAAGATCCAGGAAGGGGTCGACCGGCGGTTTAGCCGGCGGCGGTTCGAGACCTTGCAGGTGATCCGACGCTATCTACGGGACCCCGACCCCGACGTCNCCGTTGAGGAGGTGTTGCGCCGTGCACTGGGTGACCCCACGCTAGCGGTGGCCTACCTGGTCGATGACCGTCGCCAATGAGCCTGTCACGATTTCCGTGTAAGCCAGAGGTGAATAGCTTAGCTTACGCGTTCA
>NZ_LJFZ01000045.1:0-2009 GCF_001420875.1 Frankia sp. AvcI1
GGACACGGCCGTCTCCCGCACCGGGATGGAGCACGGCGGCATCACCCCGGTCGGGCTGCCCGCCGACTGGCCGCTGCTGATCGACCGCGCGGTCGCGGAGCATCCCCGGGTCGTCGTTGGCTCCGGCCTGCGCCGATCCAAACTGTGGCTGCCCGGGGCGGCGCTCGCCGCCCTCCCCGCCGCAGAGGTCCTCGACGCCCTCGGCACCTGAGGGGAAGCGGCCGGCTGGCAGGGAGGCGGGTTCGGCGTCAGACCGTCGTCTCGGTGAGCTGCGCCTGCACGATGCGGACGACGTCGTTGATCGTGGTCAGGGTGAAGACGTCCTCGTCCTCGATCTCGATGCTGTACTCGCGCTCGATCCGGGCGATCGCGAGCAGGACCTTCACCGAGTCCGTGCCCTCGACCGTCCGCAGGTTGAGGTCCGCGGCGAGGGTCTCGGCGGGCAGGCGGAGCGCGCCGGCGACGATCTCGGTCACCGTGTTGACGATCTCGGCGTGGGATGACGACATCGGGACTCCTCGGATCGTGCGATCGGCGGTTCGATGCGGATGAGACGACGGGCGTGCCCCGGCCCCGCCGGCCGGCGGGGCCGGGGCACGCCGGCGGGCCGGCGAAGCCCGGGGTGTCACGCCATGGAGTCGGCGAGGGCCTGTCGGATGTCGGAGTTCCGGGTCAGGTCCCGGCCGAGCGCGCTGCCGAGCGCGCGGCGCAGCTTGGCCTGGAGCCGGTCCTGCGCGTCCGGCGGCGAGAACCGCAGGAAGACGTCGATCACGTCGTCGACGGTCTCGTAGCCCCGCATCTCCTCGACGAGCTGATGCTTGTAGACCCCGACCGGGTGGTTGAGCCGCGAGCTCGTCGCATAGAAATGGATGCGTTCCAGGACCGAGGTGAGTTCCTCGGGGTGCTGCTCGAGCCGCCGCTTCAGGTAGTACAGGAATTCGCGGGCGTGGCCGGCCTCGTCGCGGCTCGCCCGCAGGAACAGGTCGGACAGGACGGGCTCACGCACCCAGGCGGACAGAGCCCGGTACGCGGTGTTGACGATGATCTCGGAGATCACGTTCGTGGCCAGGGTGGCGCTCGGCGTGATGCCACGCTCGTACGGCTCGCGCAACGCCTCGATCCTGGCCTGGTCGATGTGTACGTCGACCGCCTTCAGCCAGGCCCGGAACGCGTAGTGGTGCTGGAGCTCCTGGTAGGCCCAGACGGCCACGAAGGCCGAGCAGTCGTAGTCGTCGTCGAACTCGCTGAGGAATCCGTGCAGCCCGGGCAGCGAGGTTGCCTCGCCCATGACGACACCCTTGACGAGCGAGATGTAGGCGGGGTCAACCAGGTCGCGGCGGACGTTTTCCAAACCGAGTTCGGAAACCTTCCACTGAAGGCGCTCGTAATGTTGAAAAACTTCGAAACTGTGGGCGTCCTCAGAGGTGGCGGTCGGCATTTGCGCTCCTTCCGAGCTTCTCCTGGCCAGACCTTCCGGTCCCACTATTGGGTCTTCACCCGGCCGCGACAACCCGCTATTCGGATCTCAATCGGCCCATCGCGACCGGTTATCGCCGGACTCGTTCGACCGGTGGGGGAGGAGTACTCAGGCCACGCCAGGCCGGGGTACTCCTCATCCCGGTTCGGTCCGGCCATGCCCTTGCCCGTGTTCTTCAGGAAGATCGCCGACCACACCCTGCGGGCGGCNTCCCACTNCACGCCCACGACGAGTGGGTAGTTGCCGACCGTGCTGAAGAAGATGGTGGAGAAGATCGGTCCCTCGGCGTCCGCCCGGTAGGCCGGGTGCCACGACGGGGTCGGGATCACGGGGAGCACGCCGCCGCGGAACGGGGCCTGGTCGACGCCGTGGATCAGCCTGTGAGCGCATCCTTGACCGGGACGANCAGATCCTCGATTCTGCTCTGGACTGTTCCGACAAACCTATCAAAGACGCCCTCGTGGGGCCTCGCGCTTTCGCGATAATTTACGGGCATGGACCGATTGTGGTTCGACGTCAGGGTTGTGGTGGC
>NZ_LJFZ01000045.1:2359-43240 GCF_001420875.1 Frankia sp. AvcI1
CCGCGTACCGAGGACCGGCTATTTCAGAGCCGGCTGGACGAGGCGGGCGTGCTCGACCAGCGGTACATCCTGGTCCACGCCGACAACGCCACCCTGGACCTGATCGACGAGGCAGGCAGACCGCACCGGTGCACCGACTTCATGTCGGCCTATGCCGCTGTCAACTTCGGCCACCGCAACCCGGCGATCGAGCGGGCACTGGCCCGATCGTCCGACCTCACGGGTCTGTTCTACGGCCCGGAGGCGGACGGGGTGGCGCGGTGGTTGTGTGCCCGGCTGCCCGAACCGCACAGCCGGCGCGTCCTGTACCAGGTGGGTGGCAGCTTCGCGGTGGCGGCCGCGCTGGCCCTGGCCCGCCGCACCCGTCCGGGCCGGGTGATGTCGATCGACGGTGCGTTCCACGGCCTCGGTGTCGACGCGGNAGCACTCACCAGCGTGCAGCGGCGGTTCTCGTTGCACGACACCGGCTTCGTCGACCTGCTCGCGCCCGAAGTGATCCACCTGACTCCCGGCACCGTGCCACGGGACTGGGACGGCGTCTCGTGCATGATCTACGAGCCGGTGCAGGGCGCCAACGGGTACGTGCCTCTCGACCGCGAGTGGCTGCACGAGGTGACCGCCTCGGCAGCNTCGGCGGGCGTGGTCACCGTGGCCGACGAGATCCAGTGCGGGTTCTACCGGCACGGCGTCTTCAGCCCGTCCGCGGCGTGGGGCCTGGACCCGGACATCGTCCTGTTCAGCAAGTCGCTCACCAACGGCATGTACCCGCTGTCGGCCGTGGTGTACAAGCGCTTTCTGGAGGCGGGAGCGGATCCGGTGTATCTGGCGCACACCTTCCAGACCGGCACCCTGGGCACCGCGGCCGCGCATGAGGTGACCCGCTACATCGACGGCAACGATGTGGCGGGTATGGGCGCGGCCGTCGGCGCCCGGCTGGAGGAACTCGCCGACCGGCTTCAGGCGGCCGGCCTGGCGCGCGCGGTGTACGCGACCGGCCCCGCGCTGTCCTTCGAGCCGACCGCGGTCGTCAGCCGGGAACTGGTACGCCGAGCGTTCGCCAGNGGCGCGCTCGTGTTCAGCGGGGGCCGGCACGGTGAACGCATCCGCATGGCGCCCCCGTTGACCATTCCTGACGCGCAACTGGTCGAGGGCATAGAGCTGGTCTGGTCGGCCGCCGGTGGNCGCGCCGGTGGAACGTGAGCACTGCCACGAGGCGTGGTCGGGCGGGGCGTCCGGTGGTCGCGGTGTTGTGCGCTGGCCGACGCCCACCCGGCATGGAGATGGTCGAGTCCGGCGCCGAGGTCCGTTACACCACGGCCGAAAGACTTCCCGAGGACCTCCGCGGAGCGGACGCGCTCTTCGTGTGGGACTTCCGGTGTACCGGGGTCGAGGNGGCCTGGCTCGCCGCGGACGCGCTGCAATGGGTGCACGTCGCCGGCGCCGGCGTGGACGCCGTGCTCTTCCCCGCGTTGCGAGACAGCGACGTGGTGCTGACGAATTCACGGGGTGTCTTCGAAGGCCCCATCGCCGAGTATGTGCTCGGGCTCGTGCTCACCTTCGCCAAGGATTTCGCCGGCACGTTCGCGGCGCAGCGGGAACGCCGATGGCAGCACAGGGAGACCGAGCGGATCGACGGGAGTGCCGTGGTGATCGCGGGCACGGGGCCCATCGGTCGCGCGGTTGCGCGGACACTGCGTTCGGTGGGCATGCGCGTCGAGGGTATCGGGCGCACCCGTCGCGACCACGATCCGGACTTCGGCGTGGTACGCGNCTTCGACCAGTTGACGCGGCGGNTGCCGCACGCGGATTTCGTGGTCGCGGCGAGTCCGTTGACCGAGCGGACCGAGGGCATGTTCAACGCCTCGACGTTCGCCGCGATGAAGCCGTCCGCCCGTTTGATCAACGTCGGTCGGGGGGCGCTCGTGGTTACCGAGGACCTGGTTGCGGCCCTGCGTGACGGTGTCATCGCGGGCGCGGCGCTGGACGTCTTCGACACCGAACCCCTTCCCACCTCCTCACCGCTGTGGACGATGCCCGCTGTGNTGGTGTCGCCGCACATGTCGGGCGACTTCGTCGGCTCTTTGCCCGCGCTCGCCGAGTTGTTCGTCGACAATTACCGGTGCTGGCTGTCCGGAAATCCCCTCCGTAACGTCGTGGACAAGCGACTGGGTTATGTGCCTACCCGGGCCTCGGGCGGCTGACCCAAACGACGATGCGAGAACCGTCCGGCGGGTGCTCAGGTCGTGGATCCGCGCTCAGAAGATCGCAGAAAGCTCATGCAGCACCTCATGGCGGTCCAGCTCGATCGGGTTGTTCTCCACCCTGGCCCGGGACCCCAGCCCCGCGTCCACGATGGACGGAAGCGCCTCGCGGCTGATCCCGTAGTCCCTCAGCCGCGGCGACCAGCCGAATCCGGTGAGGTAGTCGGTGAAGTAGTCCGCCGGCTCCGTGTCCCCAAGGCCGAGCACCTCGACGATGGCCGCGAGCTGCTCGATGACCCGCGTCTCGACGCCGGGCCGCTCGGCCATCGCCAGGTGGTGGCGCAGCAGCCACCGTAGGTTCAGCAGNCAGGCCACGCCATGCGGCACGTCGTACTGCGTGGTCAANCGGTACGCGAAGGCGTGCGCCGCCGTCGTCCTCGTGATGTCTATGGCTCGGCCCGCAGCGAGCGCCGCGGCCGCCAACGTGCTCCGCTGCGCGGCGTCCGGCTCNGACACCGGTCGCCGCAACAAGGGGACGAGGGCGGTCAGCGCCTCGCTCNCGAACTCGCGGGAATGCGGGGTCGACCGCTTGCTCCACCACGACTCGACGGCGTGGCACAGCGCGTCGAAGCCACAACTTCCGACGAGGCTCGGTGGGCAGGACGCCGCCAGGTCGGGATCGATGACGGCGACGTCGGCCAGCACCGACGGATGGTCCAGCGACAGCTTGGTGTCGTCATCGAAGACCGTCGCGAATCGGGTGACCTCGCTGCCCGGGCCGGCGGTCGTCGGCACGAGCACGAGCGGCCTTCGCTGCGCGGGTGGCTCGTACCGCGTCGCGTGCAGCGACCCGCGAGCGTGCTCGACGTCGGCGGGCAGCAGGCGGACCAACTTCGCCACGTCGAGTGCGCTGCCGCCGCCGACGCCGACGATCACCTCCGGCCGCCAGCGGTCCCGCAACCGACACCCAGCGACCACATCGCCCAGGCGGGGGTTGGGGGTGAAGCCGGAGAACAACGCAACCTCGCTGACCNCCAGCAACTCCTCGACCCCGGCCGCTCGAAACGCGCGGGCGCTGGCCACCACCAGCACGCGCCTGCCCGCACCCACCAACCGCGGTAGCACCGACACGCAGCCGGCCGCGCTGATCACGTCCGGCGGCTGCACGGTTTCTCCGCATGGCTGGATACCCAGGAACGAAAGCGCCGGTGCATCTCCGGTGCGCTCATCGCGGAGGTCGCCCGGGGAGGAGCGGTCCCGCGACCGGACGCCACGCGCACCACCAGCAGGTGCGGTCCAGGAGTGGACAGCATCAGGCGCAGTGCGGACTGCACATCCCCGAGCTCCGAGCACTCGCGCGCCTGGCGGTACCCGCAGGNCAGCCCGATCTGGGTGAAGTCGGTCATCGGCGAGGTGGTCGCCTGCGAGCCGGTGGACTCGTAGGAGCCGTTGTCGAACAGGACGTGCACCATGTTGGCGGGGGCGGTGAAACCGATGGTCGACATCGTGCCCAGGTGCATCAACGCCGCCCCGTCGCCGTCCAGGACGACCACCGGCTGNGCGTCGGACAACGTGCGGGAGAGCCCCAGGCCGATCGCCGCCGCGTGCCCCATGGAGCCCTGCATGTAGAAATGGTTGTCCGCGTCGCCAAGCGCGAACAGCTCGCGCGAGGTGTAGCCGGTCGTGGAAATGATCGGCAGGTCACCCAGGTCGGGCAGGATCGCACGGAGTACCTGGGCCCGGGTGCACAGCGTGGGAAGGTCGCCCGCTCCGCCCGCTCCACCTTCTCCGCCCTCTCCACCTTCTCCGCCCTCGACGACCCCGGCGATGGCTCCCTTCTCGACCAGGACGAACGCCGGACGTCCGCGGGCCAGTTCACGCTCCGCCTCGTCGAGGATGCCGTCGAGGTCACTCGCCGCGGCGGTCAACAACCACCTGGCCGCGCCCAGCGCGTCGAGCAGCCGTGCCGTGGCCTGCCCCATGACGGCGTGCTGTGGTTCGTCCTGCGACGGGTCGGGCCAGCCTCGCAGGCTCACGAACGCGAGCACCGGAATGTCATAGGTCATCTGCAACGAGGCGAGTGGGTTGATCAGGTTGCCCAGCCCGGAGTTCTGTGCGAAGACCGCGGTGCGCGAGCCCGCGAGGGCCGCACCCGCGGCAATGGCCAGAGCAGCGCCCTCGTTCGCCGCGGGCACGTACCGTTTGTCGCGCGACAGCCACTCGATCGGACCGGCGAAATACGAGCACGGCACACCGGTGGCGGAGCTGAAGCCATGCGCGATCAACCGTGAACAGAACCGGTCGGCGTCGATCACCGCTCCNGCTCCTGCCACTGCCGCAGCCGCTGAAGCTCGAACACGTCGTTCAATGACGCCAGGTCGGCCTCGAGGTCGGCCGAACTCCCGTGCGTGATGATCGCGTGGAAGGTGGCCCGCAGCGCGTCGATCGTCGCCCGAAGTCCCTGGTTGGCGTAGATAATCACGGATGCACCCGCCTTGACCGCGTCGTCGAAGTGCCACCCGGGGTACGTGGTCGGCACCAGCACGACCGGCTTGCGTCCGTCCCACTGCTCGAGGAACGCCTGCACCTCGGCGCTGGTCCGGTGCTTGGAGTGGACCAGCAGCGCGTCCGCGCNGGCTTCGGCGTACGCGTAGCTGCGGTTCAGCGCTTCGTCGACGCNGAGTCCACTGATCAGGGCTTCGGTGCGGGCGATGACGAAGAAGTCGTCGCCGCTCTGGACCCGTTTCGCGATGGAGATCTTCCGCGCGAAGGCGGTGGTTTCGAGCAGGTCGTGATTGCCGGGGGCGAAGCTGTTCATCTTCGGATAGTGCTTGTCCTCGATGCAGACCGCGCTGATTCCCGCCGCTTCGTACTCGTGCACCAGATAGGCGATATTGAGGTTGTTGCCGAAANCGGTGTCGCAGTCGGCGACGACCGGGATTCCCACCCGACGCTGCATCTGTACCGCGGCCTGGAGGTAGTCGGTCATGGTGAGCAGGCTCGCGTCGGGTAGACAACGCGCCGCGGAGATTCCCAGACTGGACGCCCAGACTGCGGCGAAGCCCGCCTGCTCGGCAAGCATCGCTCCCAGCGCGTCGTGAACCCCCGCGGCGCGCACGGCCTGACCCTCCGCCAGCACCTCCCGGAAGGTCCTGTTGGTGATTCTCCGCATCTCATGTCCTCCACATCGGGCCACGTCTCACATCGGGCACAGCAGGCTCACGCGACCCGGCCTGAGGGCGGAGGTTGCCCCTCTCGCAGCACGTGCCGCACTCCGGCGGCGACCCGCTGCCGCAGGCTGACCTCCGACTCGGCGGACAGGAACGCCCGATGAGCGGTGACTATGACGTCGGGCCTGCGCAACAACTCGCGACCGATCTCGTCGTCGTTGGGGTCCTCCGGCGAGAAGACGTCCGAGGCAAACCCGCCGAGGCGTCCGTCGCGAAGGGCGTCCANCACCGCGGGGAGGTCGACGAGACCGCCGCGGGCGGTGTTCACGAGCAACGCACCGGGCGTGCACGACCGGAGCACGGTCCGGTCGACCAGACGTTCGGTTTCGGCGGTCAGCTCCGGGTGGAGCACGATGACGTCCGACACGGCGAAGAGCTCGACCGGTGACGTGCAGGGTGACACGCCGTGGCTGGCCATCAGGTCCGCCGGAACATAGGGGTCGTAGGCGACGACGCGCCCGTAGAAGGGGTGCAGCTTGCGGCTGGTGGCACGGCCGATCCTGCCGAAACCCACGATGCCCGCGGTCAACCCGGCGGTACGCCGGGGAATCCGGCCGGCGTGGATGTTCCACGAGCGGTTGCGCACCAGCCCGTCCTGCACACAGACGCCGCGTTCGAGGGCGAGTGCCAGGGCCAGGGTGTGTGTGCTGACCTCGTCNCCGCAGTAGTCGGGGACGTGGAAGCCCCACAGCCCCTGCGCACGCAGCAACTCGGCGTTGAGGTTGTCCAGCCCCACCCCCTGACGTGCGACGACCCGGCAGGACGGACCCACCGCGTCCAGCAGTCGCGGGGTAACCAGGGCACGGTAGACCACCAGCGCGTCCGCACCAGCGACGTGGCTGTCGAACTCCGCACCGTCGAGGAGGAACCGGCCGTCCCGACGGACGCCGAGGCCGAGCTCGACATNCTCCCCGTAGGTCTCGCGCTCGATCGTCGCCAGCGACGGATCGAGCTCACCGAGCCCGTTGACGGCCCACGCCGGATCGGTGTACACCACCCGCATCAGCCCGGTGCCCCCTTCTGGCCGTCGTAGCCCCAGCCGAGCCGATCGCGACGTCCTCGGCGCAGCACCCGCTGCGCCTGAAACGTGTTGGACAGCTCGAGGTAGTCCACATAGGACAGATGTTTTCCGCTGCCCAGCTTCACCACCGATCCGGAGCCGGACCAGCCGTGCGCGACGAACGGCGACACCCATGCGCTGCCGTCCCCGGTCAGCCGAGCGGAGCCGATCCCATCGCTTTCCTGCTGACGCCCGCTTTCCTGCCGACGCCCGCTTTCCTGCCGCCACCAGAGCGTGATCTCACCGTCCAGCACGAGGTAGTGGGCCTCCGCGAAGTCGCAGAGATCGAGCACCGGCTTCGGCGTGCCGTTGTCAACGTGCATGTACAGCCCGGTCAGGTCGGGCAGGTGCGGTGCGGCGGCGAGGGAGGCGACCTCGTAGCTGCGAAACGGGCGGATGCTCGCGACACTGCTCTCCACCGACCGGAACGTCTTGCCGACCTGGTCGTGTTCGCNCATCGCGGGGAGCAGGATCCGGTAGTCCGTCGCGAGCACCCTGGCCACCGCGCGCACCTCGTCGAGCGTCAGGTCCGCGGTGTCGGCGAGACGCTCCTGCGGGATACCGGTCTGCCTGGCCAGGCTGGTCAGGTCGTGACCACGACGGGCCAGCACGCTGCGCAGGATCGCGGCGGGCGAGCCGTCGGACACCNACTCGACCATCGCCTCGAAGGCGTGGTCGGCCCAGGAGTTCGTCTCCTCCACCAACGCCTGGAGCCCGGACCTTCCGGTGTAGGAGATGATCCGAGNGGGCACGTCCGTCGCGAGGGAGTACGTGTGCGGGCAGAAGGAGGGCTCCACATAGGAATCGCCGGCCACCCACGGCACGGCTGAAGTCCCCGCGCGCATCCGTCGCCACGTCGCCGCCGTGAGCTCGGTTCCCCAGCGACCGTTGATGTCACCCGGGCCCAGGTTCACCGTGATCGCCGGCTCGAGGTGACCGTTGTTCAACGCGGGCAGNCGGTCGGCGGGACACAGTATGTCGAGGATGACCGGTGCCACCCTTCCGGCCGGCGCCGCCATCGTGTAGTAGTTGTAGAAATGGATCCCGTCACGCCGCACGGCCCGGCAGGTCGCTCGCATCTCGGCCGCCGTGCGGANCACCACGACGTTCTTTCCGGTACCCACGGATATTTGCGGAAGTTCGATCTCGAGCTGCCTGACCAGCAACTCNGCGAAATCGTCCGCCACGTCGAACTCATCCTTGGCGAGTAGCTGACCGAACTCCTCTTCGCCGATTTCCAGCCGAACCGCAAGCTCCTGACTGGTGATCTTCCTGGCGTTCATCCAGTGAACGATCCTGAACGTATCCAACAGCAATTCTCGCCGNTCCCTCGTCAAGAAACTNCAACGGCCGGCCGGTTGGCGAGCCAATGCGCCCGAGGAACCTGCCGCGAGTTCCGTACGGCCGGTGCGAGCAGCCAACTGCCCGCACTCGTCGCGATAAGGCCACCCACAACAATCGTGAGGGCGAGTCCGGCCCGTTCACCGAACGCNCCGACGAAGACGACGGCGAGCACTCCGCCCAGCAGCGATCCCAGCGGCAGGGTTCCCCAACCGATCGTCCGTATCGAAGCGAGCACGCGGCTTTGTAGCCGGGCAGGTGCCAGCACCTGGCGCGCGACGGCGACCTGGCTGTTCCAGATCGGCAACCAGGGCGAGGCGAACGTGACGATCACCCCCAGGACCGCGGCCGGGTGACCGAGCAGGGCCAGNGGCGCCATCAGCCACATCACCCCTTCGGAGACCGTGAACAGCAGCGTCCGGCCGTAACCGAATCTCCGCACGGCGCGTCCCGCGACCGATGCGCCCAGCACCGACGTGACCGCTCCGGTTGCCAGGATCACTCCCGTGGTGTGGACGGAGAGGTGGAGCGCCCGGTAGGCGTACAGGAAGATCACCGTCTTGGTCACCGTGATGNCCAGGTTTCGCACCGCGGCACAGAGCGTGAGAGGTCGCAGCAGGTCGTGGGTCAACACGAACGCGAATCCCTCCCGGAGCCTGCCGACCACGGTGTCCCCCGGTGAGCGCGGCTCGGGCGGTGGTTCGTCCGTCCGCACGGACATCACGCTGAGAATGGAGCCGAGGAAGGACGTCGCGTTCAGAGCCACCGCATAGGTCGCCCCGAATGCGCTCGACAGCGCGCCGCCGAGTGCGGGTCCGATAACCTGCGAGGTGCTCCGCGAGGTCTCGACTGCGGCGTTGCCTNGCAGTAGCTCGTGGCCAGGCAGCAGAATGGGCAGATNCCCCTGCAACGCCACGTCGTACAGCAGGGTGAAACCGCCGCTCACCGCGACGACCAGGAGTAGCTGCTCGATCGTGAGCACACCGAACCGTTGCGCGACCGGAATACTNATGAACAGCACGAGCCGCGCGGCACCGGCCACCACNATCATCCGCCGGCGGGTGAAACGATCGACGAGCAGCCCCGCACCGATACCGGAGACCGGATATGCGATGTACGTGGCCATCGTCAACAGCCCGACCTCGAACGTCGTCGCGTGCAGGGTCAGGATCGCGATGGTCGGCACGGCGAACGTGGCCACCCGGTCGCCGACCAGGCTGATCGACTCACCGCGCCACAGGACGCGGAAGTCGCGCGACCCGGTGTCGGCGGTCATGCCAGGCGGGNGAGTTGGAGGAGGAAGTCGTCACCCTGGCCGGGCACCGGCAGGTGCGCGGTCTCGTAACGGAGGCCGCGCGGCACCTCCTGGGCGGCGAGCTCGTCGAGTTCGCCTGTTCTGATCCGGTGTTCTCGTCCCCTGGCCACGTAGAAGTCGACCAGGGCGTGCGTCGGGATGTCGCCGTGTGGTGGCAACACCGTGCCGAGCCATTCTGCTGCGGCGCTGTAGTCGACGTCGAACTCCACCTCGTCGAAAACGGTGGACAGCACGCCGCGTCGAGCGGCTTCGGAGAGCACCGCTCCGTCCCGCTCGTACAGCCCCAACCGGTAGCTCAGCCGCATCTTCCCGCCGGGGCGCACCGCGGCGGACAGGGTCCGCNGGGCGCTGCGGAGCTCGGCGCGGACGAACCGGTTGACAAGTCGATCAGCTATCACGAGATCGAACGCACCGTCGAACCGTGAGTCGGCGCGGGTCACGTCGACCCGAACGAACTCGGCCCTTCCCGGGATCAGGTTCTCCAGCTCGGCAAGCATCACCGCGGAGAAGTCCGCGACCACCAGCTCCGCGCCGGCGTCGAGCACCGCACGGGCGAGTGCAACGGTGCTGGCGCCCACCAGAAGCACCCGCTCACCAGCGGCGAGACCTTCGAGGTACTGGGCACACGCTGCGGGGTTCGGACCGCCGTCGTAGTTGCGGTTCCAGTACGCGCTACCCAGCCGGTCCCAGGCGCCCGCCTTCGAGTTGGTGATCTCGTGGTCAGCGATCACGGAGGTCCTCCCGTGGGCGGCCACGCCGGTCGGNGGTGGCACGGCCGGCGGTGAGAACGGTCACCTGTCCTCCTCGGTTCGAAAACACACCGTGTTCTCGGGTTCGCGACGCTTTTTGATCAGGTAGAAGTACTAGATGACGAGGGTCTTGACCCTGGTCATCTCCTCGATCGCGTATCTCGCACCTTCGCGACCGATACCGCTGTCCTTCACCCCGCCGAACGGGATGTTGGGCGACTCGAACTGCGGTCCTCCGTTCACCACGACCGCGCCCACGTCGAAAAGCTCGGCGGCTCGGCGCGCGTGCTCCAGGTTGTTGGTGAAGATGCCTGCCTGGAGGCCGTACCGAGAGTCGTTGACGACCTCCACCGCTTCGGGGAAGTCCTTCACCCTGATCACCGGCGCCGTCGGGCCGAAGGTCTCGAGGCGCACCAGATCCGCGTCCCGTGGCACGTGGTCGAGGACGGTCGGCCAGTACTGGGCGCCCACCCGTCGGGCCCCGCACAACACCCGCGCGCCCNCGGCCACGGCACGAGCCACGCGGGCCTCCACCTCGCTGGCGGCGTGCCGGTCTATCAGCGTGCCGATGTCGGTCNCAGGGTCCCCCGGATCGCCGACCACCAGGGCCGACGCAGCGGCGGCGAGTTCCCTGACGAACTCGTCGGCGACGTCCTCGTGCGCGATGATGCGTTTGACACCGCGGCACGACTGCCCGGAGGTGGCGAATGCGCCCGCGGTGGCCGCCGCAACGGCCGCGGGAATGTCCGCATCCGCCATGATGACCAGCGCGCCACTGTCCCCGAGCTCGTAGGTCTGCCTGATCATCCCGGCTGACGCGGCGAGCAGCCGGCCCACTCTGGTGCTGCCGGTGAACGTCAACATGTCGATGTGTCCGGAATGAATGAGCGCGTCCACGAGCTCGCCGGGTTCGCCGCACACCAACGCGATCAGGTCGGGTGGCAGGCCGGATCGCAGGAGCGCGTCGACGAGGCGGATCGCGCTCAGCGGGGTCTTCTCCGACGGTTTGACGACCACCCTGTTGTTGGCGGCTATCGCGGGGGCGACCTTGGTGACGACCTGGTTGAGCGGTCGGTTGAACGGCGTGACAGCGCACACGACGCCGATCGGCTCCCGGGTCGTGATCGCGAGGCGTCGCTGCCGAGCGCTGGTGACGTCGGTTCGGATCNCCTCGCCGGTGATGCGCTTGCCCTCCTCCGCGCAGTACCGGAGCTGCGTGGCGGCGCGGTCCACCTCGCGCCGGGCGTCCATGATCGCGAGACCGGACTCCTGGGAGATCGTGCTCNCGAAGTCGTCCCGTTCGCGGTGGAGAAGTTCCGCTGTCGCGGTGAGGANGTTGCTTCGGTCGTAGGCGGTGAGCTCGGACCTGACTCCGGCAAGCCCGCGCGCCGCCTCGAGCGCCTGCTCCGGGCTCGCGCGCACCACCGTCCCCACCACCTCGTCGGTGTACGGGTTGCGCACCTCCGCGACGCCCACGCCGGGCGACCACCGGCCACCGGAGAACAGACCCCTTTCCGCGCTCATCCGCCGACCTCGTCGGCGACGGCGGCGTTGTCGAGCAGGCGTGCNCCACCCAGGCGCACCGCCCCGAAGACGCGCAGCTCCTCCACTGGTGTGCCCGCGACGGCCGGCCCGAGCGAACCGGTGTACACCTCGACGTACTCGACCAGGTCGAACCCGTGCGCCAGCAGGGTCTCCGCGATCTGTTTCGTGGTCTCGCCGATGACGTCGATGCCGTGCTCGGCGATCCGACGCGCGCCGCGCCGCAACGCCGCGTACAGCCGCGGGGCGATCGCCCGCTGGCCGGAGTCCAGATACGTGTTGCGGCTGCTCAACGCCAGGCCGTCGACGTCGCGCATAGTCGGGCNGGGCACGACCTTCACCGGGAGGCCCTGATCCTCCACCATCGCCCGGATGACGGCGTACTGCTGGTAGTCCTTCTCACCCCAGTAGGTCCGATCGCAGTCGACAATGTGCAACATCTTGAGGACCTCGGTGGTGACCCCGTCGAAGTGCCCCGGGCGCTGNGGGCCGCACAGCACATCGGTCAACCCGCGCACGACGACCTTGGTGCGCACCTGGTCGATGCGCCGCTCACCCAAAGGGAAGATTGTCTCGGTGGCCGGCACGAAGACCGCGTCACATTCCCGGTCGCGCAAGGCACGGAAATCCGCTTCCTCGGTCCTGGGATAGCGGTCGAAGTCCTCGGAAGGTCCGAACTGAATCGGATTGACGAACAAGGTCAGAACCACCTTGTCGCATTCTCTCCTCGCGGCGTCGACAAGGCTCAGGTGCCCTTCGTGGAGAGCGCCCATGGTCATGACGCAGCCGATGGAGGAACCGGTGGCGCGCCACTCGCGCGTTTGCTCACGCACATCCTCGATCGTGTGCAGGACCCTTAGCAACGTGCCCCCTCCACCGCCGATTCACGCGTGATCGGCCACGCACCTGCGGCGTGACCAAGAATCCGTGTGGTGATGATCTAACCGGATCGTGGCGACATGTCAATGGGTAGGCTCGGGTGCCGCCCGCATCTCCTATCGCTCGATCGAGATCTCCTCGATCGCCCATACATCGGCAGCGCAAGGCGGNCGCGCGGGCGTAGTCTTGCAAGCAACGAAACGCGGCATCGAACCTATTCGATCGGCCGTCGCGAGAGCTTGCCAGCCCCTCGGGATCTGCTCTCCAACGAAGAGGAAACCGGTGGAACCAGAAACAGATCTCGGTGACCGCGCCATACCGGAAGAGGTCGGTCTGTCGTCCGGCAGGCTCGCCAGGATCGACCGGATGCTGTCGTCGCATGTGGACGACGGCCGGCTGCCCGGCGCGGTAGCGCTCGTGTACCGCCGGGGTCATGTCGCGTACACCGCGCAGGCCGGCACCGTGACGCCGCCAACCGGCACCCCGATGCCGCTGGACGCGATCTTCCGCATCTACTCGATGACCAAGCCGCTCACGAGCGTGGCCGCCATGTCCCTGCACGAGGAGGGGCTCCTCGACCTCGGCGATCCCGTCGGGCGGTTTCTGCCCGAACTGGCCGACCTGCCGGTCGGCGAATCCACGTCGGACGGTGGACACCGCCTCGTGGACGCGGAGCGGCAGATCACTGTTATCGATCTGCTGNGGCACACGTCCGGCATCGTTGGCGGGTATTTCGGAACCCCCTGGATCCTGAAGCTGTACGAGAAGGCCGGTATCAGGGCGTTCGATCACACCGACGTCGCTTATTCCACGTCCACACAGGACCTCGTCACCTCGTTCAGCAAGCTGCCCTTGGCCATGCAGCCGGGATCCCATTGGGAATATGGTCGATCCGGCGATGTCGTGGGGCGCCTCCTGGAGGTGGCCAGNGGCCAGCCGCTGGACGCTCTGCTCGCGGATCGCGTGTTCACCCCACTCGGCATGGCCGACACCGGGTTCTTCGTCCCACCGGAGCGTGCTCACCTGATGGTGCAGCCGGCCGAGCCTTTCGCCGCGGACACGGTGATGCGCGACCTCACCTCGCGTCCAACCTTCATCTCCGGCGGCAGCGGCTCTTTCTCGACCGTCCGGGACTATCTCCGGTTCACCAGGATGTTGTTGGGAATGGGTGAACTGGACGGCCAGCGGGTGCTCAGCCGGAAGTCGGTCGAGCTGATGACCTCCGACCACCTCGGTTCGCTGTATGGCACCGGGCCCGACTACATGCCGCGCGACGGGTACACGTTCGGCTTGGGCGTGGCGGTGCGCAAGCAGTCGGGACTCTCCGAAGTCCTCGGCTCCGCGGGCGATTACTGGTGGCTCGGACGCGGGTCGACCAGCTTCTTCGTCGACCCGGCCGAGGATCTGATCGGGCTGTTCATGACCCAGAAATACTGGCGGGCCAGGCACTACCAACGGGNTTTCAAGAACCTCGTGTACCAGGCCGTGATCGACTAGCTGGCTGGGGAAGACGCGCGCCATCCTGCGTGCCTGCGAGTCGGATCGGCTGAGTACGGCGGAGCGGGAGGGGACGGTGGGACGGAGGGCCACCCCGACGCGGACCGTTCACGTTGCCTCCGCAACCCCGGCCAGGTCGTCGAGCCGCAGNGGGACCGCAGTGACCATGGCGCTGCTCACCGCCGCCGCGCGGTCCGCCTCGACCACCACCGCACGCACCCGAGAGGCACCGTCGCTGGCGGCCAGGCGGCCGACTACTCTAGGACGGTCGTACGAGTTGGAGGTGCTGATGCCTCGCGACACCAAGCAACGCATGACGGAGTCGGCGGNGTTGTCGTTGCGCCAGCGGGGACTGGCTGCGACATCGTTCACCGACGTCCTCGCCGCGAGCGGCGCGGCTCGCGGGGCGATCTATCACCATTTCCCAGGAGGCAAGAACGACCTCGCCGAGCAAGCCGTCGCATGGACGGGTCGCCGAGTCCGGGCCGAGTTCGAGAGCATCGGCGGGGACGATCCGGACGCCGTGTTGCGCAGCTTCATCGAGCTCATCGGCCCCGTCGTGGCGAAGGCGGCAGGTGGTACGGGCTGCGCGGTGGCTGCTGTGACGGTAGAAGCGTCACCGGACCAGCCCGCACTGAGTGCTGCGGCGGATACGGCGTTCCGATCATGGATCGACGTCCTCGAAGCGCGACTCTGCCACGTCGGAGTCGCCTCATCGCAAGCCAGCGCGACCGCGCAGTTGATGGTCACGTTCCTGGAGGGGAGCCTCGTCCTGGCCCGCGCCGCCGGCACGGTCGCTGTCTTCGAGCAGAGCGCGTCGGCATTGCTGCGAGCCCTCGCCGAACAACCTTGACTAGTACGGTCATCCTAGTTATGGTTTTCTAGTATGGTCGTACTAGTCCCCGGGAGCCAGTTCATGACCATTTCATCGGTGTTCGACATGCGCTTCTCGCCCGAGTCTGCGGAGGAGGGCATGGACCTCGCGCTTGCCATCGGGGCTGACATGNCAGCAACCACGGGCTGCACCGGGTACGACGTCATCCGCGACCTGGCGGACCCCGGCCACGTTGTCATCGTCACTCGCTNGAACACCCGGAGCGAGGGCGAAGCCGTACTCGGCTCCTACTTCCGGGATCCGAAGATTACCCGCGTCACCGAGCTTCTCGGCCAAGTGCCCACCGGGTTCCTGGGCGAGCTCGCCGACAAGTAGTCTGGTCGTAGTTGTCGTTCGTTCATCGTGGCTGCCGGGCAGGGCCGACCGCGACGATATCCTGCCGAACCTGCTCCAGAAGATCGGTGATGTCGCGTCCGCCCAGGTCGAGTGTCCCGATCTGCGGGGCAGCCTGCTGAAGCATGGCTATGACGGCGAGAGAAAGCCGTACCGCTTCGTCCGCGCGGTCAGCCGCCAGGAGCGATTCAATCTGGCCAGCGAGACTGGCGAGCGTCGCTTCGTCGGTGCTCGGNGGGAGGTAGCCGGACAGGCCCGGCGGGTAGGGCGTTTGTGTTCGCAGCTCCTGCAATGCGGTCACGATGGCCGGTTCGTCGCTGAGGCGTTCGAGGAGCCCCATGAGCACATTCAGCCGGGCTACCAGCCGTGGCCGACCGGGGTAACGGTCCAGCCATGCCAGCAGGGCGCGTTGCCCACCGAGGTGAACGATGATCCTCGACAACGCGGCCTCGATCGGGTGGGGAAGCGCCCAGTGGAATGGCAGGATGTTTGCCACCTGCTCCGCGAGGGCCGCCTCTCCCGGNGGNTCCAGGCTGCCGTCAACCAACCTGTCGNCCAGCGTCGTATCCAGTCGGAAAGTACTCATTGGCGTTCTTCTCTCCGGCAGTTCCGCCCAGTGTTGNGTCAGCCAGTAGAGGAATCTGGATCACGGGACACTAGGCGGCGGACCGTCGCCGGATCCACAGCCATTCATAGTCACCGGACAGTTGGACCACCAGGTCGAAGAACTCCTTGTCGCCGAGGGCCTCGCGGAGGGTGTGGAAGACCGCACGGGCCTGGACGGGCGCCAGGTACGCCGGGATCTTTGCTCGTTCCGCGACCCGGCGGAGGAATTCGTCCACCGGCATGCGGCTCGCCGGACCGGGGCTGGCCGCCTTCGCGCGTTTAAGCACGAGACGCAGGTCGGCGGGCAGCCGCACGCTCATGTGGTCGACGGACCCCTCGGCGACGCGTTCGACCAGCGTCTCGAGCACGGCCTCCGTCGCCCGGCGGGATGCGGCCGAGTCGAGGCCGGCGCGCCTGCTCACCCGGTCAAGGAACGTCTCCATCGACAGAACCTCGGTATCCGGGCCGACCGGGAGAAGTGGGGTGAAGTCCTTGGGCAGCTGGGCCATCAGGTGGGCCAACCGTTTGGCACTGATCGTCCGGGCCAGCATGGTGAACACCGCTTCGGAGTGCCGCCGGGCGGCCGCGATATCCACCCGTTCCCGCTCTGATACCCGGCGGAGAAACTCGTCGACATCGAACCGCTCGGCCGGGCTGTCCGTGAAGAGCATCGGACCCAGTTCCGGCGGCAGGTCATTCACCAGATCGCGAGCCTCTTCCTTGGACAGCCGCTCGGCGAGCGTCTCCAAGGTCGCGCGCGCCGCCTGTACGGCCGCGTCCGGGTCAAGGCCGGCTATTCGCTCCAGGTTCGCAATGAACTGGTCGTAATCCATCTGCATCTCCACGGTGAGGACCTCCCCCGGGCGGCCGATACGACGTCGCGGCGTGTCGCGGCGCTTCGCGGCACCGCCGCCCAATCCCGCGCCGGTGGACACGGCAGACCCGGACTGCCGCGGGCCGGTTTCCGAGAAAGCGCGGATCGGGCCTCCTGCGGCACGTCAGCGGCGTCCACCTCCGCCGGTGGAGGTGACCTCGATGTGNCTGGGCTGGCTCTTCCTGGCCCTGGCGAGAGAACGGTTCGGGGCCGCGGCGCTCGTCACGCCGCGCTCGGTAGTCGGCGAGGTTGTCGCTGAGTGCCATCAGGGATCACTACCCGGCGCCCGCCTGCTGACCGTCTAACTTTCCTTGGCGGTCTGGCGGCGGGCGTCCAGGAGATGGTCGGCGAGNCAGACCAGAGCGGGGCCGTTTGCGTCCAGCCCCGGTAGCAGCCGGATCGCCTCGAAGGCGTCCTCGATGCAGCCGACCAGCAACTGACGTTCGTCCTCGAGGGTGTTTGTGGCGGCAGCCATGATTCTCCCCTTCACAGTGGGTGGTCGGATGCTTCCCCTGCGGGTGTNCCCCGTCCGGCGTCGGCGAACACAGGCCGGCCCGGACAGTCAGCTCGGCCGCGGCCCTGGCCGTCCAGCAGGGCACCGCCGGAGGTGCGGGGGAAACCACACTCCCGCCGCGGCCCTGGCTCAGGAACATCCACCTGTTGCGCAACCCGGGCGGCGGTTTCACCCTGGCTACTGGGACGGTTCGTCCCCAACCACGCCCCGCAGGATTCGGCCTGCCATCAACCCCGACCCCACGAACCGTCCGCTGGGTGGCCATCCGCCGATCTTGGCCAGAAGCCAGAAGCCAGAAGGATGTCGAGGTCGGCGAGGATCACGCCCACCGCTCCTGACGGTGGAGGCGGTGATCAGGCGGTGATCCCGCCGGCTCTTTCGGCGAGGGGGAAATCGTGCCGGTAAACGTCGGCAAGTTCGGTGTCTGGACCTCCATCGCGCGATGGCCGGACGACCGGCAGGCAAGGGCGGACGCTGCCGCCGAACTCGACGAACTCGGATACGGCGCAATCTGGCTCGGCGGCGCGACGGCGAGCCTCGAGCTTCCGGAGGCTCTGCTGGATGCCAGCCGCCGGCTGGTCGCGGCAACCGNCATCCTCAACGTCTGGACCGAACCGGCGAAGGTGGTGGCGGACAGCTATGCTCGCGTGTCGAAGTCCCACCCTGACCGGTTGCTGATCGGTGTCGGCGCCGGCCACGCGGCCTTCGTCGGCGAGCGCTACTGGCATCCCTTCCGGGCCGTGGAAAGCTATCTCGACCGGTTGGACCTCCCGCAGTCGCGGGTCCCNCGGGATGCGCGGCTGCTCGCCGCGCTGGGACCGCGGATGCTCAGGCTCGCCGCCGAACGCACCGCCGGAGCGCACCCGTACCTGGTGACCCCGGAGCACACCTGGCGGGCCCGCGACATTCTCGGCCTCGGCCCGCTGCTCGCGCCGGAACAGAAGGTCGTCCTCACGACCGACGCGACCCAGGCGCGGACGATCGCCCGCCGCGCGCTCGCCGTCTCCCTNGCACTGCCGAACTACACGGAAAACCTGCTCAGGCTCGGATTTGTCGAGGACGACTTCGTCGGCTCGGGCAGCGACCACCTGGTCGACAGCCTGGTTGCGTGGGGGAGCGTCGCTACGATCCGCGGCCGGATCGAGCAGCATCACAACGCGGGTGCCGACCACGTCGCCATCCAGGTACTCACCGCACAGGCAGACGCGCCGCTGCCTACGGCACAGTGGCGTGCCCTCGCGGAGGGCCTGGGTCTGCTGTCCTGACAACCCGCGTCAGGCACAAGGGACATGGGCGCCGCAGTGAGCAGGGGCACACCGTCCGAGCGGGCATCAGCCCAGAGCGTCGGTGATCGGCGCGTCCGTCCCCATCGTCACGATCAGCTTCCGGNTGGCGAACTCCTTGATGCCGAGGTGGGACAGCTCCCGGCCGTAGCCGGACCGCTTGATGCCGCCGAAGGGCAGTTCCGGCTCGGATGACGTCGGATGGTTAATCCACACCATCCCGCTCTCGATCCGGCTGGCGACTGCACGCGCCCGGGAGATGTCGCTGCTGAACACCGCACCGCCGAGACCGTAAGGCGAGTCGTTCGCCAAGGAGACCGCCTGGTCATCGTCCTGTACCCGATAGACGACTGCGATCGGCCCGAACAGCTCTTCGTGATAGGCGCGCATCTTCGGCGTCACGCCGACGAGGACCGTCGGTTGCACGAACGCTCNGGGGTGGTCGACGTGCCCGCCGCCGACGACCGCGGTCGCTCCCTTGTCCAGCGCGTCGCGGACCTGGTCCACCAGCGTCTGGGCGGCCGGCTCGGAGCACACCGGTGCCAGTNTGGTGGCCTCGTCAACGGGGTCGCCCGGAACCAGTTCGAGCATCCGTTCGGCCAGCGCGGTCACGAACCGGTCGAATACCTCGGATATCACGATCACCCGCTTGGCGCTCACACAGCTTTGCCCCATGTTGTGCAGGCGGCCGATCAGGGCCGCTTCGACGGTGCGGTCGAGGTTGTTGTCGTCNAGCACGATGAACGGGTCGCTGCCGCCCAGCTCGAGGACGCTCTTCTTCACGTTTCGGCCGGCGGTCTCACCGACGCTGACGCCGGCCCGGTCGCTTCCGGTCAGCGATGCGCCCCGAACGACATCAGACTCAATCACCCGGTAGACCTCGCGGCCGGGAATCAGGAGGTTGGTGTACACGCCTCGCGGTGCGCCCGCGTCGGCGAACAGCTGCTCCACGGCCAGCGCCGACTGTGGCGTATTGCTTGCGGGCTTGAGTAGAATGGTGTTCCCCAACACCAGGTTGGGCGCCGCGAACCGGACGGTCTGGTAAACCGGGAAGTTCCAGGGCTGGACGCCAAGGATCACCCCCAGTGGATCATTGATGACAGCGGCCGAACCGTCTCTGAAATCCAGCGGCTCGTCGGCGAGCAGCACGGGGGCCTTGTCGGCGTAGTACTGCAGAATCCGNGCGGAAAGGTCAATCTCGGCGCGGCTGTGCCGGATGAGCTTGCCCATCTCAAGGGTCACCAGTCGGGCCAGGTGCTCGGAGCGATCACGCACCAGCTGNGCGGCTCGACCGACCAGCGCGGCCCGATCGTCAACGCTGGTACCGCGCCAGGACTGGAATTCCTGATGTGCCTCTCGGATCGCGCGGTCGACGTCCTNCTCGCCCATGGGAGGGAATTCGCNAAGTATTTCGTTGTTATATGGGTTGATGCTGGCGATTGGACTATGCCGGACGGCGGTAGACGTAGGCATGGGCTGNTCCCTTCTCTACATTNCGGACACATGCGTTCTTACAGCGAACACCGGGCATAGCTCGGTGTGTATCCTCGGCACGACCTAGCCTGGTTTACCCGGTGGTCTTGGTCGTAGTCCGACAGGACGTAGCCATCCGACGTGTACGGGATCGATGAAGGGGGTAACCCCGGCCAGTATTTTGGGCTTGGAGTCTGATGCGTTCGGTCTGACGCGCGACGGGTGCCCGCCACCGCCGCCGATGTGTACCCTCTGGCCGAGTTTCGGATTGCTGCCGAGATGCGGTGATGGATGTCGCAAACTGCCGAGGTCCGGCAGCGGCACAGTGGCAGGGACCGGCTTTCCCGCTGCCCTGCCTGTCAAGATGATCCCGCGGTGACCCGCTCGACCGGCTGGCCGGCCACTTGGCCGCCTCCCGGACTGACCGGCTCGTCCAGGCCCTCGCCCCGGACGCGGCCGTCGTCCGGCTGCGCCGTGAGTACAACCCTGGCCGAGCTGACCGCCCTGCGCCGCCAACTCCGCCCTGCCACCGGCGCTGGGCAATCCAGCAGGACCCCATCGTTCATGTCGCGCCCCGGAGCGCACGGCCGGCCGGACATCCGTGGTCCGGCCGGCCGACCGCGCGACCGCGGCGATCCACGCCTTCCTCGACGCCGGATCGCTCCCCGCTGCCCTCAACCCGACCCTGGCTGCGATCGACCGTGGTGCGATCCGCGACGGTCTCGCCATTGTCGACCACTGGCTCACTCGGCTCTGCGAGACCGCTGGCGTCGATCCGGTCGCCTACCCGATCCGCCGCCCGGAGCCCGCCACGACTGACAGCGCACCAGGCACCTCCTTTGACCGCGCCGATATCCACCACCTGGCCGNCCGACCGAACGCTGATCTGGCATTGGAGCTGCGCACGCTCCGGGCTGCGGTTGGACTGCCAGAGCACCTACCGGGCCGGACTCGGCCCTCCTCGGCGAGCTACGCACTTCGAGCTCTGACTCACCGATTCACCCGCCTCGGGCTGGGCTTGTTCGGGCGGCGCGGCCGCCCGGAAACGTGACGGCGAACGTGGCGCCGCCATGCTGGTTGCGCTGCTCGACGAGCGAGACGTCGCCTCCGCCGCTGCGCGCCACACGCCTCGCAAGCGAGAGGCCGAGGCCAGAGCCCCCGTTCCCGCTCCAGCCAGGTTCGAACAACGTCTCCACCCACTGGTCTGGCACCCCGGGGCCGCTGTCGGCCACGAGCAGAGCCACGCTTCGGCCGTCGGCCCGCGCACTGACCCAGGCGCGGTCTGAGACCTGGAGTGCGTTGTTCAGGATCGGAGAGACCGCGCGGATTGCGAGTGCCGCGGGAACGTTGATCGAAAGTGCCGGGGACAGGTCGACGTTCAGGTGGCCGCCGGGCATAGNCAGGCCCTCGAGCTCGACCGCCAGGTCGTCTAGCTGCGTACGGTCGCTGTGAAGCGCCTGGCTGTGGCGGCGCGCAAGGTCCAGCAGCACACTGATCGTGTTGGACATCGACGCGCTGGAGTTCTTGATGAGCGCGACGTCCTCGCGCGCTTGGTCGTCCAGATCGGTTCGCAGCGCAAGCAGGTACGCGGCTCCGTGGATGGTGGTCAACGGCGTCCGAAGCTCGTGGGCGAGCTCCGAAGTGAGACGCTGCTCGGCCCTGATGACAGTGACCGCCTTGTCCAGCAGCCCGTCTAGGGTGTTGCCGAGAGCTCGGATCTCGTTGGTCGGGGCTCCGAGTGCAAACCGGCGCTCGAGGTCGTGCTCGCTCCACTCGTCGGCTGTACGCGCCATCTGCGCCACCGGGCTCAGCACCCGCTTGCTGATCCACGCCGCCGAGCCGGCGGNCATGAGGACGAGCAGCGCACCAGCGATGATAGAGACCACCATCGCTACCTGTTCGTTCCGCTCGTATGGAGCTAAGGGCTCGGTGATGATCACCACCCCCTGTAGCTTCGGAGAGGTCATGAATGGCAGGGCCATGATGGCGAAGCGGTCACCGCCTTCGACAATGCGCTTTTTGGTAGCTACGGACAGTCCTTTGAACTCCTCCTGCATCGAGGGCGGAACGGTTCCGGCGACCTGTGACCCCGACTTGTCGTAGACCGCGACGCCCGGGTCGAGCTGGGACCGCGGCACGTTCAGGACGCCGTCGGGCGATGCCGCACTGATGCCGGTCACCAGGGCCCTGGCGTGATCGTTCAGTATCCGCTCCGTGGTGCTGCTCGCGGCGCCTGCGAGGGAGATCTGGACGACGATCACCAGACCGGCGGCGATGGCGCTGGCGAGGACNGCCNTGATCGTGACGAGNTGTGCCCGCAGACTGAGTCGGTCGCGCCACTCCCGCCACCAGGTCACAACCCGTGAAGCCCAGTTCGCCACCGTTCGCCTAGCCATCCATCCGCGTCATCGTGAATCCGACTGCTCGAACCGTCTCGATTCCAGTCGGTGAGTCGATCGACTCGAGTTTGGTCCGCAGGCGGTGGATGAAGGAGTCGACGGTATTGTCGCTGATGATCGCTCCGTCGGGCCATGCCGCGGCGATGACGCTCCTTCTGCGCACCACCTCGTGCGGCCGAGCGATGATCGCCGCCAGCATGCGAAACTCCGTGGGGCTGAGGCGCACTTGTCCCGCCGCGGTCCGGGCCGAGTGCGTGATTGGGTCGAGAACAAGCCCGTCGGCGCTGATGCCGCCGGCAGGTCCACGGCGCGCCAGAACCTCGAGGCGTGCCAGAAGCACCTTGAGGTCGAACGGCTTGGTGACGTAGTCGTCCGCGCCAGCGGCGAAACCAGCAAGATGGTCGTGCGTCGCATCGAGCGCAGTCAGGAAGAGGACGGGAGCGTGCTGCCCGGCTGACTTAAGCGCCTGGACGACATCTCGGCCGTCAGCGTCCGGCAGGCCGATGTCCATTATGATCACGCTGATGTTGTTGTCCGGACTGAACTGGCGGAGCGCCTCACGGCCATCATGGGCGACGACCACCTCGTAGCCAGCCTGGCGCAGCCCCCGGACAAGGATGGTCCGGATGGATTCCTGGTCCTCGCATACCCCGATCGCGATCATCGCTTCCTCCGTCAGTACTGCGCGACCCTTCATGTCCCCGCATGGTGACAAGCAGAACCTGCACGCAACCTTGACGGCGAGNGCCAGGCGGAGATGTGCCGCGCTACGGNGGCGTCGGGCGGGCTGAAGGTCGGTACAGGGTGCGAGCCTCGGCCCGGTAGAGAGCCCCACACGCGAGACCTGCGTAGCTGAACGTCGGGCTCACGATCTGTCCGTGGCGTGAGCCCAGTAGCCGCAGCCCCGGAGCGCACGCACTGATCGTCTGATGGGGTCATCGGCCAGCGGGAGCCGCATCTCGGACGGAGGTTTGTTCAGGATGGTTGCAGGCCCGCGGCGACGTCCGGGACGTCCTCGCCGAGATGTTCCTTCCACTTCTCCCAGCACACTAGCTCACCCAGCTCGGGAGGTCCGCCCATGAGGGACCTCCCCGGCCGCTGCCAGCGGCCGAGCCGGGCCCTCACGATGAGGTGGGAGGGTTCTTGCCTCGTCGCCAGCGTCGCGGGCCGTCCAGCAGCAGCGCCTTGCGATCAGCCGATGCCTGGCCGAGAAAAACGCGGGCACCTCGAACTCATCGGCGAGCCTGGCGGCCACGCCTGCGGCTGCGAGTGCCGTCATCGCCACCCTGACCCACGAACCCGGNCCGACATTCGCACAGGTTGATTGCAGGATCCCTTCGCGATGCTGCCGGACATGACTACCGAACTGCCCCTGGGCCCACCATCCTCCCGGGCGCGCGAGATGCTGAACAAGGTTCCCGAGATCACGATCTGGTTCTGGGTAATCAAGATCCTTTGTACGACCGTCGGCGAGAGCTTCGCCGACTGGATCAACACGACGCTCGGCGTCGGCCTCACCAACACGGCGCTCATCTTCACCGCCGTCCTGGCCGCGGTGCTCTACGTGCAGATGCGACTCCGCCGATACGTGCCGTTGGCCTACTGGCTCACCGTCGTGGTCGTGAGTATCACCGGCACGCTCTACACCGACATCCTCACGGATAGCCGGGGCGTTCCGCTGAAGGTGAGCACCACGGTCTTCGCTGTCCTCCTGGCGATCGTCTTCGGCATCTGGTACGCGCGCGAGCGCACCCTGTCGATCCACAGCATCGCCTCGACGCCCCGCGAGGCGTTCTACTGGCTCGCGGTCCTGGTGACCTTCGCACTCGGTACGGCGGCCGGCGACTGGACCCTCGAGCTCAGCGGCTGGGGCCCTGGCAAGTCGGTCCTGCTCCCGGCCGCCCTCATCGCCACCGTCGTCGTCGCCTGGCGGCTCGGCGGGCAGCCGGTGCTCGCCTTCTGGTTGGCCTATATCCTCACCCGGCCGCTGGGCGCCAACATCGGCGACTGGTTCGCGACCCCGAAGTCCGAGCAGGGACTGGGCCTCGGCACCGCTCTCACCAGTGTGATCTTCCTTGTCGCCATCGGGGCCACCGTCCTCTACCTCACCTGGTCGAAGGCGGACGTCATCCCCGAGTCGGAGGCCCCGGACACCCGCGTCCACGGCTCAGGTCCCAGCCGAGAGCCACTCGCCCTCGGCCTCTACGTCGTGGCTGCGGTCGCGGCCGGGCTCCTGCTCCACCACACCTCGCAGATCCCGCACACGTCNCCGCTCGCCGCGGAGGAGGGCGGCGGATCGGCCTCCAACAACATCCAGCTCACGCCCGCTCAGGCAGTCGCCAACTTCCCAAAGGCCGACGTCGCCAGCTTCAAGACGATCGTCGACGACACGCTCACCAGGTTGGACTCGGGCGACCAGAGCGGTGCCACGGCTCGGATCAAGGATCTCGAGACGGCCTGGGACGACGATCAGTCCAAGCTCAAGCCCATGGACGGCAATGCCTGGACGTTCCTCGACGGTCGGATCGACGACGTCCTGAGCGCACTGCGGGCATCCNACCCTGACCCCGCGACCGAGAAGCAGGTGTTGACCACGCTGTCTACGTCCTTGGGCGGCTGACGAGCCGCACGGTGGATGGTCGTCAAGCCGGCTGCCACACCCTGTCCAGACAGAGGCGTGGCAGCCGGCTTGTTGTGCTGCTTGGCCACGGCCGCTGGTTCGCATGGCGAGGGACAAGCTTGATGTTCTTGCGAACGTTGCAACGCGAGCACGGATAGATTCGCCTTCCGGGGCTTCGCAGCGTCCGTGCACGGGCTTGATGCGGGGGCGCCGCACTTCGGGCACGTGACGAGCCTGGCCCGCTCGACGGTCACCGGATCGGAAGCCGTGCCACCGGCACGCCGGTGCCATTCGTCGACCTGGCGGCGTAGTCGGCCAGCGCCTGCTGGTACCGGCCTTCGTGGACGAGGGAGACGCGGGGCGCGGGTGGTGTGTCCGGCTCCGGCGGTCTCCAGCCCGGATCAAAGGCCGCGAACGACCGCATGCTGACCCAGTCCCAGCAGCGGTGGCTACCGACAGGACTCGACTGCTCCAGAGCCAAAGGAGACTCGAACCACCTNCCCGGCCCGCCGACCTGCAGTTTCGGCGGGCACGAGCACGTCCACAACGTGCGAACCAACCTGTTTCTGCAGGTCAGGCGGTTCGTCACGCTGCGGGGTGGAGGTGAGGGGACTCGAACCCCTGGCCTCCTCCGTGCGAGGGAGCATTTGCGTCCAAGTACGCCTGTTCAATCGATCTCGGGCAAGCCATAAACTGCTGGTCAGACGGTACTTTTCGTGTCGCCTCCTGTCGGATGTTACCGGCGGGTTCGTCCGCGTCCACGGACAAATCACGGACGGATGATCAGTGGGACGGTGGTCGGGATGGGCTACGCGAAGAAGCGGATTGGTAAGGACGGCAAGCCTCGGTACACGGCGTGCTACCTGGATCTGCGTGGCCGGGTGCGGTCGGCAGGGACGTTCACCGGGAAGCGGGACGCGGACCGGGCCTGGCAGCAGGCGGAGGTCAAGCAGCGCGAGGGCCGGGTCGGCGACCCGCGGCGTGGCCGGCGGACGTTCGGTGAGTACGTCCAGGAGACCTGGTTTCCCAACCATGTGATGGAGNCGCGCACCCGCGAGACCTACCGGTACAACCTCGACGCGCACATCCTGCCCTGGTTCACCGGGATGCGGATGGCCGAGATTATGCCGGCGGACGTCCGCGAGTGGGTGACCGACCAGAGCAACCGGGGTCTTGGCCCGAACGTGATCGACAAGAACATGACGATTCTCAGCGCGATCTTCACCACCGCGCTGAACGATCAGATGACGTTCCTGCACGCATGCCGTGGCGTGAAGATCCCCGAAGTTCCGAAGAAGCCGCTACAGATCATCACTCCCGAGCAGTTCGACCTGATCTACGGAAAGCTGAGCGACGCGGTCCTCCAACTCCTCGTCGAGGTCGACATCGAGAGTGGGATGCGCTGGGGCGAGCTGACGGAGCTGCGTCCCCGGGACCTCAACCTCACCACCGGAATCGTCACCGTTAGCCGGGCCGTGGTGGAGCTGAGCCCGAAGGNTCACCCGACCGGCGGCCGGTTCCTCGTGCAGGAGTACCCGAAGAACAAGAAGTACCGCCGCTTCAAGATCAGCCGGCAGGTGGTCGACAAGCTCCAGACGTACATCCAGTCGACGGGACTCGGAACAGACGACCTGCTGTTCCCCATGCCGGACCAGGACCTGCCCGCGGTCCAGATCGGGCTGCCGACGGAGCCGGACGAGCCTGCCCTGACCGAGCCGAACGCGAAGGGCAGGCAGTACCGGCACGGCACGATCACCGCGTATTCGATGGCCCCCTGCCGATGNCAGCCCTGCAAGGGTGCATACGCGGCCTATCGAGCGAAGCGACGGGCAGCAGGCAAGGACAACCCACGCAAGCGGCGCCGCCGCGACACCGACGGTCACATCCCCGGCGACTGGTTCCGCAAGCAGGTCTGGCATCCGGCGGTCGAGGCGGCCGGGATCGGCCGACGCGTCCGCGTTCACGATCTCCGGCACGCGCACGCTTCCTGGCTCCTCGCCGGCGGAGCGGACCTCCAAGTCGTGAAGGAGCGCCTCGGCCACGGCTCGATCGCCACCACCCAGCGCTACCTGCANACCCTGCCGACCGCCGACGAGACGGCCCTCAACGCGCTTGATCGCATCCGCGGCCGGAGTACCGCGTAGCGCGACCCACGTCCGGGTGTCCGGCCGGGGCCGGTCCCGGTGGTTGCCGAGCAGGTCGAGGCTGGCGAGGCGGTTCCGGTCGTCTCGTCCGGGCGATGGTCCCCAGAATGTTCCTTGTGCTGGTCAACAGCTCGGGGGCCATCCCGGACACGGTCAGCGGGAACGTCGGATGGTGCGTCGCCGTGGCGGGTGGTGATGACGGCGGTCGGCCGGGGTGCACCACACCAGGCGAACTTCCGTTCCCCGGTAGGAGAACAGCCACAGGGCGCGGTCAGGGGAGGAGAACGACCCGCGGAGTTGCCCGTCGCAGGAAACGACGTGGACCTGGTCGTCGAACTGGAGTCCCCAGGCGACGACCGGATCTTTACGTCGCTCGGGGGTGATCTCGACGAGGGCGAAGAGGCGGGGTGCCAGCCGGGAGACGAACGCCTCCAACATTCCCGCGAGGTCCTGCCCGACCACGATCCGGGCNGGCGTCGTCGGTGCGATGAGGCCGGGGCGGCCCAGTGACTGGTCGTCGGCCGTCATACCCGTGCTCCTGTCGTCCAGGGTTCCGCTGGCCAGGCACCTGCAGGACCGACTCGGTCCGTGAGGGCGTTCATCGGCTTCATGAGGGGGCTCGGGCAGAGTCCGGAGTCGGACAGGGGTTCCAACCGATCTCGGCATAGGGGGTGTTGGTCAGCAGCGCGGGGAGGACGGCCGCGTCCCAGGCGGCCAGCGGCGCCGGTGGCTGTCCCGGCGAGCACCATTGCCTGGTCGGCTGCCGGGTCGGTGTGTCAGTGACGCTGGCGCGGGTGGGCACAGGCTGGCCGATCCAGTGTCCGACGCTGATGACGAGGCCGAGACCGGCCAGACCAGTGACGGACCGGTGGGCGCTGATGTGGGCGAGGAGAAGGTCGCGCTCGGCCACCTCGATCCCGAGGACCTGGCGAACAAACGCGACGGTTTGCCGATAGGGCTGCACCTCGAATGTCAGGACAGTCGACGGCAACGCCCACGTCCCCGTCTCGGTGCGGATGAGCAGCACCCGCCCCGACGAGTCGATCAGTAAGGCATGCGCGGTCATTCGCAGCCGCGGTCGTGGCGTGCTCATCCGAGTGGCACCGCCCGCCTCGAACCTGACGAGGAGATCNCCGAGACACCGAGCCCTTCATGATCGCATCCGGGATCGTCACGACGGTTCGGTCTGATCGGCAGACCGCCGACATGGACACGTTGCCGATCATCGAGTTTGCGTAGTCCCTCGACGGCCCGTCTCAGCAGCATCGGATCGTCGATGANGGTCACTGGAAACGGCGCGTCCGGCACAGCGGTCCGCGTGCGCCTCGCCAGTGATTCCGGCGGCCCGGGGTCCGCCTGCACGAACTGTTCGTGGGGTGTTGGGGAAGGCGCGGTCCGCAGCTCGACCCAGACGACCTTTCCACCGGTCACGGGCCGGTACCAGGACCACTGTGCGCTCAACGCGTCGACCAGAAACAGCCCACGGCCGCTTTCGGCGGTAGGCGTCTGATCCTGCAACGCCGGAGGGCGGACGTCGCGGTCCCAGACCTCGAGGAGGAGCCGTGAGCCCATCCTGCTGATCCGCAGCGAGACGGACGCCATGGCCCTCTCCTGCCTCGGCACCTCTGACGGGTCGAGCGACGCGGCGACGGTCGTCGACGCTCTGACCGCATTGGTGATCAACTCGGAGACGAGCAGGACCGCATTGTCCGTGGTCTCGGGGTCGATGTGCCAGCTCTCAATCGTCTCTCGGGCACGGCTGCGGGCGGCCCGAGCGNCCGTGTCGGACACCGGAAAATGGAAGAGGCGGATGTGCGCGGACCCGGTCGGCGTCATGCGGCAGCCCGGCCGAGGTCCGCAGCGGAACCCTGCTGGTCGTCCCACAGCACTCGGACGTACACGCAACGCTGGTGAACACGCGGCAACCCGGCGGCCGCAGGATCTGGTGGCGGGGACTGGCTGACCTCGCCGGCTCTCCAGGTGGTGGATGAGTTCGTCTCCAAGGATCTTCACCCCGTCCCTTCCCGACCGGATGCCTCCGGTGCCGCGCGCGACCCCATGAGGCGATCGACTCGCTACGATGCGGATGTTGCAGCAACTATGAACGTTGCTGCAACGGCGCGCAAGGGTCGAAAAGGTCCCGCGGGCCTGGCCCGTGTAGCGTCCGATCTGACCGAGATCATGATCGAAAGGGGAGTGGTGATGCCCCGGCGACCACCGTCCGCGCGTGCTCGTGGCCTCGGCGCCGAGTTGCGGGACCTGCGGGCAGGTCATGGACTCACCAGCCGCTCCGTCGCCGCGCAGCTTGGCTGGTCCCCGAGCACCCTGAGCCGACTGGAGAACGNCCTGCGGGGCATCAGCGCCGAGGATGTGGCCGCGCTTCTCGTCGTCTACAAGGTCACGGGCCCAGAGCGCGAGCGGCTGCTGTCCCTCGCCCGCGAAGTTGACCGCCCCGGCTGGTGGGAGACCGGCCTGCCCGGACTACCGAGCCAGCTCCCCGCTTTGATCGGATTCGAGTCGCAGGCCAGGCGGATCGTGGATGTCTCGATGCTGCTGGTTCCGGGCCTGCTTCAGACGGCCGACTACGCCCGTGCGGTCATGGTCGACGGCGGGGTCGCTGCGCACGAGGTCGAAGCCCGCGTGGTCACCCNCCTCGGCCGACAGACCGTGCTCAGCCGATCCGACCCACCCGAACTGCACGTGCTCCTCGACGAGGCGGTGATCCGCAGGCCCGTGAGCAGCGCGGACGTCATGGCCAGCCAACTCCGCCAACTCATCGCCGCCGGTCGTCGCCCCTCGATCACCGTGCAGGTCATCCCGTTCGGGGTCGGCGCGCACCTCGGCGTNCACGGCTCCTATGTCGCCTTCGACTTCGACAAGGCGCNGAGCATCGTCCACCTCGAGCACCTGCGATCCAGCCTCTTCGTCGACGAACCCGCCGACGTCCGGCCCTTCCTACAAGCCGCCGATACGCTGGCAGGACAAGCACTCGACCCCATCAGGTCCGCGGAGTTCCTGACGTCCGCGGCCGACGGCTACGAACGGAGGTGAGCCNCGGTGGACCTCTCCGGAGCCGAGTGGCGNAAGTCGAGCCACAGTGCCACCCAGACCAACTGCGTGGAGATCGCCCGTGTCGCGGACGTCGTGGCCGTCCGTGANTCGAAGGACCCCGACGGCCCGGTACTCGTCTTCACCCCGAGCGAGTGGGCCGCCTTCCTGGCTGGTGCCCGCGACGGCGAGTTCAACCTGTAGCGGGAGTTCAACCTGTAGCGGGCTGACCGCGGCGGCGGGACCGCGCCACCGTGGTGAGAACGAAAGGCGACCTCCTTCGCCGTCGGTATCCATCCCTTCGGCTCTTTGCGGTATCCGTNCTCGGCGCGGCGACGTTGCTCTGCTCCAGTCCCGGGTCCCGGTCGGCTGGGNGGTCCGGCCCCTCGCCGAGGTAGACCGATCGACCGAGAGCCACCCCGGCCTGGCGCAGTCTATACCTGGGCCGCTTGGCATATTCACTTTGGTCGTGCATGATTCTGGAGTCGGCCCGGCTCCCGAAGGAGATCCTGTGAAGATCGACCGTGTCCGCGGCACCTGCAACGACGTCAAGACCTGCCCCACCCTGTACCGGACCGATCGCGGCACCGTGATCGTCCAGGGCTGGAACGTCACCGACGAGGAAGNGCTGGGGCAGCTCGGCGCGCTTCCCTCGGGCGAGTCGGTGGTGGAGATCCCGGCCGAGCTGGTAGCCGAGGTGCTCGGGCGTGTTGAGTGAGTCCGAGCTCGACCCGCTGTTCAACGACGCGCGGTCGGAGTGGTTCCGGCTGGAGGGCCACCACACGTACAGCACGACGGTCGAGCAGCNACGGCTACACGCCTACCTGGCTGGTGAGCCTTACGACCAGGCCAGCGAGCCGACGGCGTGGCTGGCGGAGATCCATGACCGGGTCGCCGGCGGGCTGAGGTTCCGCAAGGTGNGGGTGCTGCAGGGTCCGCTGAGCGCCTACGAGCGCTGGGAATGCGAGTGGTCCTACCCGGCGACCGAGCGGGCCGGGCAGCGCACCTTCGTGCTCGACCTGGCGGAGACTCCCGACCCGCCGGCCCTGCCCGACTACGACTGGTGGATGTTCGACGAGCGGCTCGTCCTGCGGATGCACTACGACGCGGCGGGCAACTTCGTCGGCGGTGAGCTCCTCGACGATCCGATCGCCGCAGCCGCACACGTCTCGTTCCGGGACGCGGCCTTGGCGGCGGCGGTCCCCTTCCCCGCCTACTGGGCCGGGCATCCGCAGTACTGGCGGCGGAACTGGCAGGATTGGCCTGCGTGACGGTCACAGATCCGAGGAACCGCGGCTGAATGGACCCGGAACGCTACGTCGCCGACCGCGAGACCCTCGCTGCCCGCCTGCGTGAGCTCCGTCGGGCGACCGGGCTGACGGGCGTGCAGGCGGCGGCGAGCACCGGCATGTCCCAGCCCAAGATCTCGAAGTTGGAGAACGGCCGGCTGCTNCCGTCCGAACACGATGTCGAGATCCTGCTCGACCTCTACCGGGCCGACGGGCAGGAACGCTCCGCGCTGCTCGCCCTGGCCGCCCGCCTGCATGCCNCGCTGGAAAGCAACCGGACGATTCTGCATCGCGGCGCCGCCCGCAAGCAGGCCGAGATCGGCGAGGTCGAGGCGGACGCGACCGTCCTGCGGTACTTCACCCCGGGCGGGATCTCCGGCCTGCTGCAGACCGCCGAGTACATGCGGCGGGTGTTCACGCTTGCGCTGACCGGCGCGGAACTGGCTCGGACGGTCGCCGCCCGCCAGCAGCGTCAGCAGGCGCTGCACGCGCCGGGCAAGCAGTTCACCTTCATCCTGACCGAGGCGGCTCTGCGCTGGCGGTTCTGCCCGGACGACGTCATGGCCGCCCAGGCCGCTCACATCGCCTCGCTGTCGACCCTGAGCAACGTCCGGATCGGCGTGATCCCGCTGACCGCCCGTCCCGGCGACATCCCGCTGCACGGGTACGAGATCTTCGACGAACGCCTGGTCACCATCGGCCTGGAGCACGCCACCGTCGCGGTCACCGACCCCCGCGACATCGCCACCTACCTGCAGCTGTTCGAGGTGATGGCGAACGCCGCCGAGTTCGGCGAGTCGGCGCGGGCCCGGCTGGGCACCATCGCCCGCGACTTTCAGCCGTAACCTCCTTCCCCGGGCTGCCAGGCTGTGGCATGCTGCCTGATATTCACTCCAATATTGAATAGTCGCTGTCCCTGGCGACGGAGGCAGGCGATCCGCACCACGACTGGCCGATCCTCACCACCGACTGGCAGAGAGCAGCTGGATGACTCAGATGGTTGACACGTCCACCGGTCGCGACCGGGCGACGGAGATCCGTAATGCCCTGACNGACAAGCTTCGCGCGGACGGCGTGATTACCTCGCCCGTCGTCGAGCGGGCCTTCCGCACGGTGCCGCGGCACCTGTTCGTCCCCGAGGGCACGCCGCTGGAGGTCTCCTACAACGCCGACGACTCGGTGGCGGTCAAACGCGACCAGGACGGCGTGATCATCTCCTCGGTCAGCGCTCCGTTCATCCAGGCCCAGATGATCGAGCAGGCCGGGCTCGGGCCCGGCATGAGCGTGCTGGAGATCGGCGGCGGTGGCTTCAATGCCGCTCTCCTGGCCGAGGTCGTCGGTCCGAGTGGCCGCGTGGTCAGCGTGGACATCGACTCGGAGGTGACCGACCGGGCCAGCGCTCTGCTGGAGGCGACCGGGTACGGCGGCCGGGTCACGGTTGTGCGGGCCGACGCCGAGGACGGCGTGCCCGACCTCGACGAGAGGGTCGACGCAATTCTTGTGACGGTCGGAGCGTGGNACATCGCGCCGACCTGGCTTGCGCAGTTGTCCGAGGACGGCAGGATCGTCGTTCCGCTGCGGATGAACGGAATCACTCGCTCGATCGGCTTCCGCCGCGAGGGTGACCATCTGGTGAGCACCTCGGCGCAGGTGTGCGGGTTCGTCCCGATGCAGGGATCGGGCGCACATGACGAGCGGGTCTTCCTGCTTCCCGACGCGCAGGGCCGCAACGTCAAGCTGCGATTCGACGGCGACGTGCCGCAGGACATGAGTCTGCTGGACGGAGTCCTGGCGACCGAGCGCGACGAGAGGTGGTCCGGGGTCACGATCAGGCATGGCGTCTCGTTCGCCGACCTGCACCTGTGGTTCGCCAGCTTCCTGCGCGGATTCTGCAAGCTGGCGGTGGATGAGGGAACTGATCTGGCCGCGGAACGCCGGAGCTGGTTCCCCTTCGGGGTCGTGCGCGATGACTCCTTCGCCTACCTGGCGGTGCGCCCGGCCCTGGAAGGCGCCGGAGTCGAGTTCGGCGCGCGCGCCTATGGGGCACGCGGCGAGACCGCCGCCACCGCCATGGTCGAACAGATCCAGGCCTGGGACCGCTGGGCCCGAAGCGGCCCGGCCCCCACCTTCGCCTACTGGCCGACCGGCGCCGACCGCACCCCGATCGGCGAGGGCACGGCGGCGTTGGAGAAGACCCANGGCCTGGTCACGATCTCCTGGCCGACCGCCCGCTGACCATCACCGCAGGCCAGGAAGCACCACCCCAACCCCAGCAACGTGAGGAGTCGCCTCAATGTCGCCAGTGCTTGCGGTCGATCGCCCCGAGTCCACGGACTCCGCGATCGACGACGCGGAGTTCGAGCTCGACATGCGCGTGGTGGAGTCCACCACGCGACTCGTGATCATGATGTGTGACACGAGCGATGGCTGCGGCAGCAGCTGCAGCACCAGCGCCTGCAGCACCGCGTCCAACGACCCGTCCTGACGCGGCGCGCCGCCGCCTGAGTCGCTGGGCGCCGGCGCCGGCGGCGGCTGCGGTCCGGTGCGACGAGATGGGATCGCCATGACCGTGTCCCTGCGCTTCCAGCACACCGGCGCCGTCCTGGTTCGTGCGACCACGGACCCCGGCGACCTCGAGCTGCCGACCTGGCTGAACCTGTCCGACCCTGCCGCGGTCGAGCAGGAAGGCCGGGCATGGTTGGCGAAGATCTGGGTGCGCCCGGAGGTACGCGAGGCGCTACAGCTGGCCAGCACGGCTCTCGCCGCGCGTATCGACCAGCTCCTCGACGAGGGCGCCAGGCCCCACACGGCGAAGGAGATGCGTCGCGCCATCGTCTCGGTGGCGTCCTATCTGCTGCGGTGGCAGCGGCGCGCGACCCCGTTCGGCCTGTTCGCCGGGGTCGGCGCCGCCGCCCTCGGCCCCGCGATGGCCGAGGTGGGGGCGGGGCACCGGGCGGTGGTGCGGGCGGACGCGGAATGGGTCACGACGCTGATCGACCAGCTCGAACGACGCCCGGAGCTGCGCCCCCGGCTGACGGTGGTGGCCGACAACACCCGGACCGTGCGGGATGGCCGGGTCATCGTGCACAGCCGGGCCGAGGTGGGCGCATCATCTCCGGGGCCGCTGCGGGAGTCGTCGGTACGGCTCACCCGGCCCGTCCAGGTCGCGCTGGCTGCGGCCGGCTCGCCGATCCGGCTCGACGCCCTCGCCGCCCGGATGACCACCAGGTTNCCGTCCGCCTCCCCAGGCAAGATCCGCATGGTGCTGGACGGTCTGGTCGACGGGGGCTTCCTGATCACGAGCCTGTGGCCACCGATGACGGCCGTCGACGCCTTGGCCTATCTGATCTGCGCGTTACGTTCGGCCGGGGGAGAGGACCTGGCCGACCTCGGCGCGCTGCTGCACGAACTCGACNACATCAGCGCGCAGCTGGCTTGCCACAACANCACCTCCAACCTGGAGCAGGCGGCGAAGATCCGGAACGCGGTCATCGGGCAGATGACCGCGCTCGTCCCCGTCGCCNGGCACGCGCTGGCCGCCGACGTGCGGCTCGACGCGCGGATCGCTGTCCCCGAGCGGGTGTTGACCGAGGCTGCGCTCGCGGCCAGCGTGCTGCTGCGGGTGACGACGCAGCCGTTCGGCTCGGCGGCCTGGCTGGACTACCACGCCCGGTTCCGCGCCCGTTACGGTCCCGGCGCGCTGGTGCCGGTCCGGGAGATGGTCGCCGACTCCGGGCTCGGATATCCCACCGGCTATCTCGGTGCGCCCCGGGCCAGGCCCGCCTGGCGGATGCTGACCGAGCGCGACGCCGCCCTGTTGGCGTTGATCCAGCAGGCCACCGTGGACGGGGCCGAGGAGATCGAGCTGACCGACGCAGACATCGAGGCGTTGACCATCGGGGAGCACGCCGACATCGTCCCGCCACAGCGGATCGAACTCGGGGTCGAGGTGCACGCCGTCTCGACCGAGGCGATCGACCGCGGCGATTTCCAGCTGCGCGTCACCGCCGCGCCGCGCGCCCCCACCAGCATGGCCGGACGGTTCGCCCACCTGCTCGACGACGCCGACCGCGCCCGGCTGGCCGCCACGTTCACCGCGGAACCCGAGGCGGGAGCGCCGGACGGGGCGGTGGCGGTGCAGATGTCCTTCCCGCCACGTCGGCCGCACAACGAGAACGTGGTGCGCGTCGCGCCGCTGCTCCCGGACGTCGTCTCGCTGTCGGAGCATCCTGAATCCACCCACCCTGATGTCAGGGTGATCGAGGTCGACGACCTGGCTGTAACGGCCGATGCCGACCAGATGTACCTGGTTCAGCGCTCCACNGGTCGGCGGGTGATCCCNCGGGTTCCCCATGCTCTGGACACGGTTGTGCAGAGCCCACCGCTGGCCCGGTTCCTCGCCGAGGTCGCCGATGCGCGCAGCGCGCGGTTCGGAGGGTTCGACCTTGGCGCGGCCCGCGTCCTGCCCTACGTGCCGCGTATCCGGTACCGGCGTACGGTGCTGGCCGCCGCCCGCTGGATTCTCACCGCCGCGGACCTGCCCGGCCCTCCGGCCGGCGGCGGCGCGCAGGATGCTCTGGGTTCCTGGCGACAACGGTGGCGGGTGCCGGCCCGGATCGTGCTGTGCCACGGTGAGCTGCGCCTGCCCCTCGACCTCGATCAGGAGCTGGACCGGGCCCTGTTACGGGCTCAGGCGGAGCGAGCCGGGCGAGTCGAGCTACAGGAAGCCGGTCCGGCCGGCTGCGAGGGATGGATCGGGCGCCCGGCAGAGCTGCTGATCCCACTGACCGCGATCACCTCGCCCGCCCGGCCGCTACCAGCGACCGCAGCGCCAGGCGCCGTCCTTCGACCAGGTGACTCCGCGGTGCTGCACGCGCAGGTGGTGGGCAACCCCGCGCGGTTCGACGAGATCCTCACCGCTCACCTGCCCAGGTTCCTCGACGACCTCGATGGTCTGGTCCGGTTCTGGTGGGTGCGTCGGCACCGCAACCTGATCCTTCCCGAGTCCGATCAGCATCTCGCCGTGTTCCTGCACCTGGGCAGCCCCGAACAGTACGGACCGGCCGCCGCGAAGGTGGCCGCCTTCGCGTCCGAGCTGGAAGCGCGCGGGCTCCCCTGCCAGCTCACCCTCGCCTCCCACCCGCAGCATCCCGCCCGTTACGGCGACGGCCCGGCGCTCGCTGCGGCCGAGCGCGTGTTCGCCACCGACACCGCAGCCGCCATCGCGCAGATCGCGACGGCGCAGGCCTCCGGGGTTCCCGCGCAGGCGCTGGCCGCGGCGTCGATGGCGCACCTGGCCGCTGCCTTCGCCCCCGAACCGGAATCCGGATGTCGGGCGCTCGTCGCCTGCCTGCGTCAGGAACACGGGCCGCTGGACCGGACGCTGCGCGACCACGCGCTTGGCCTGGCCGAGGCCGACGGACGATATCGAGCCATTCGCACCCTGCCGGGCGGGGATGCGGTCGCGGCGGCCTGGGCCGCCAGGGACACCGCGCTGACCGCCTACCATCGCGCCCTCGCCGAGCAGCGCGATCCGGCAGCCGTGCTTCGCACCCTGCTGCACGAGCACCACGTACGCGCCATCGGCGTCGATCCGACGCACGAGCGGGAGACCGGCCGACTCGCCCGCGCCGCCGCGCTGCGCCGCCNTGCTCGGGCTGGTGCCCGGTGAACCCCGCCGAGGGCACCGGCCTGGTGACGCTCACCGCTGCCGAGGCGACCAGGCAATCCCTGGCCCGGGGCGCGGTGGGGACAGCGCTGCTGCAGGTCGAGCGGGCCCTGGCCGGCTCCGGGGACTGGGAGACGGCTCGGACGACGATCCGGCGGGCGGTGNCCGGGCCGGTCGATGCCGCCGAGCACACCGGCCTGTATTACGGGGCGCCCGCCCTCGCCTTCCTGCTGCACACCGTCTCCGATCAACATCCGCGATACCGCGCGGCCTCCGAGGCGCTGATCGAGCACGTGCTATCCCTGGCCCGTCGGCGTCTGGCGACCGCGGCCGGCAGGATCGAGCGCGGTGAGGCTGCCACGTTCGCCGAGTTCGACGTCTTCTATGGGCTGACGGGGATCGGTGCGCTGCTGTTGCGGTGTAGTCCCGGTAGCGACGTCCTCGCCGAGATCCTGCGGTACGTGATCAGCCTGACCAGGCCACACCGCCAGGACAGCATCGAGCTGCCGGGATGGTGGGTCGCGCACGACCCGGATGAGATCCTGCCGACTCCCGGCGGCCACGCGAACTTCGGTATGGCGCACGGCGCGGCCGGGCTGCTCGCCTTCCTCGCTCTCGCCGCCGCCCGCGGCTGCCTGGTCGACGGCCAACCCGAGGCGATCGCCGTTCTGACCGGCTGGTTCGACCGATGGCGCCAAGACGGCGCGGACGGGCCGTGGTGGCCGCAGTGGATCACCCGGGAGGAGCTGGGGACCGGCCGTCCCGCCCAGCCCCGTCCCGACCGAGGGTCGTGGTGTTACGGGACGGCCGGCATCGCCCGCGCCCAGCAGCTCGCCGCGATCGCCACTGGCGACCCCCGACGCGTCGAAGCGGCAGAGGATGCCCTGGCCGCGAGCCTGACCGACATCCAGCTCGATCGGATCACCGAGCCGGGCCTGTGCCACGGCATGGCCGGGATCTACCAGACCGCCTACCGGGCCGCCCGCGACGCGCAGACCCCCGCCCTCGGCCGCCGGCTTCCCGCGCTGGCCGCCCGGCTGGCCCAGCACGCAGGTCCGTTCGGGGATCAGGACGACAAGGGCGGGTTGCTGACCGGAAGCGCAGGGGTGGCCCTGGCGCTGGAAACCGCCCGNCACACCGGGCCGCCACGTACGGGATGGGACGCATGCCTGCTGATCACCTGATCGTCACGTCCCCGTACGGCCTCGCCGCCGGTGTCCTCGCGGTGCTCGCGGGCGCCGATCTNGAGGTCACCGCGGCCAACAGCGCTCTGGACCCGATTGACCTTNACGAAGCCGTCGAGGTCTTCCAGGCCGCCGGGCTCGCAGCGCTGGAACGATCCGCCGAGCACGCCTGCTACCAGGTGTGTGTCCAGTTTCCCGACTGGTCGGCTGCCGAGGCGGTCGGTGCTACCGGGCTCGGGCCGCGGCTGGACCGACTCCAGGNCGGCGGCGAGATCGAGGGATGGTGNTTCCTGCGCAAGTATCCCTGTTGGCGACTGCGCCTGCCCGGTGCGGACCGCGGCGCCGTCGATCGGGTGCTCGACGAGCTGACCGACACCGGGGTCGTCGCACGCTGGTGGCCGACGGTGTACGAGCCTGAGACCGCCGCTTTCGGCGGGACGGCCGGGATGGACGTCGCCCACGACCTGTTCTGCGCCNATTCCCGCGGCGTGCTCGACTACGTGCGCCATGATGCTCCCGGCCTCGGCCGTCGCGAACTGTCGNTCCTGCTGCTCGGCGGCCTCCTCCGCGCCNCAGGACTCGACGTGTTCGAGTGCGGCGACGTCTTCGACCGGGTTGCCCGGCTGCGNCCTACACCAGCCGAGGCCGACGCCGCCCGGATCGAACGCCTGGCGCAGAACGTGCGCGCTCTCCTGTCGATCCCTGACCTGTCCACCAGTGAACTGTTCACCTCCGGTGGGCCNGTCGAGCACGCCGCGCCCTGGCTTGCCGCGTTCCAGACCGCCGGCCGCCGGCTCGACGACGCCNCCGCGCGAGGTGGCCTGGACCGTGGGGTCCGGGCGATCATGACCCATGTGCTGATCTTTCACTGGAACCGGTTCGGCCTGTCCGCCGCCAGCCAGGGCATCCTCGCCCGCGCCGCGACCACAGCCCTCCTGCCCCGGAGCTGACCATGAATCCCGCGACGCTGGCCGCCTCCCGCCGCTTCCCCCTCGTCGGCCGTCCCCGGCCCGCCTGCCCCGCTCTCCCCGATCGCGTCAACGAGATCGCGGACATCGCACAGGGCGCGGTGCAGGAAGGCGCGGACGGGCTGGCCGAAGGGGCGCACGCCCTGAACAAAGCCGCGCTGGTGGCGAGCGACTGCGGCATGCCGACTCTGGCCCGCGACCTGTGCTGGCAGCACATCAACATCTACCGCTCCGCCGACCGTCCGCTCACCGTGCTCCAGACCAGGTACATGCTCGAACCCGTCCTCAACCTCGCCCGGCTCCACTTCCGCGCCGGCGCCGACGACCGGGCGCTGCGGCTGCTGACGTCGATGTACCGGGCCGTCACGTCTCACACCGACCTGGTCGTCGACGGCCACGCCCTGCCGTCGACCGGTCTCACCGGCACGCGACACGACCATCACAAGCTGCGCGAATGGGTGTGGCTGCATCTCGTCGGGGACGGAATCCGCGCACTGGCTCTCGCCGGACGGTGGGACGACGCCGTCGCCCATGCGCGCGCTCACCGAGGGATCGGCCTACACCTCATGGAAGGTCGGCAGGNGAAGATCCTGGCTCACTGCCTGAACGGACGCCCAGCGGCGGCGATTACGGCACTGGCCGGCANCACCCCGGAACAACCATGGGAGCTCCAGGTCGCCTCCTGCCTGAACGTGATGTGCACCGACGGGACTCCGGNCAGCCGGAACATCGACGAGATGATCGAGCACTTCGTCGGACAGGAACCGATGCCCGGCTATGTGGTCTTCCGTGCCCAGCTCGGACTCACCGTCGCCACGCTCGCCAGGACGACCGACCGGGCGGCAGCCAACGGCGTCCTCGCTCAGGTGGNCGACGAAGTGATCAAAGCCGGAGACGGCTACGCCGCCCGCGACGTGCTCCGACATCCAGACACGCGGGCGGCGGACTTGACCAGTGAGCAGGGCAGTGCACTTGTCGACGTGCTGACCTCCTCGGGCCTGGAGGCAGGAAGGTTGCCGGAGCCCCTGCTGCGTTCCCTGCTCAGCTCCGCCCGAACTGCGGCCGAGGCTTTGAACTCGTCGATACCGCTGCGCGACCATCTCGTCGCCGTGGAGGCCAGTCCCAGGCCGGGTGTCCACCTCAACGCGCGGAACTGTGCTCCAGGCCTCCCCGCCGAGCAGCCAGGAGTCGAGGGCGGCGAGACTGACCCAGTCCGGCCTCGAGGATCACGTGGCCATCGACTTGCCGATCTTCCCTGAAGGTTCCTGGCNGCGTCAGCGGCGGAAACCTGATTACCCCCATGTCGCGCGCGGCGATCTCGACCTTCTCAGCAAGACCACAGGCACCGACAAATAGCAGACGATCGAGAAGGCCAAGCGCATCCCTGAGCTCTGCACGGCCCTGCGTCTACACGCACGTACGCTCCTGTCAGCTCCTCGGCACCCNCCACAGCGCCAAAAGAAATCCATGATCAACCGATGTGTCAACGTTCTACGAGCCCCGATATGGATGTTGCTGCCGACTGACCTTGGATCGATCCAGCAAGNGGTCGATACCCTCACGAGCCCCTCTCCGATCCCCTCGGTGAAGGTCGCCGAAGGTGAATCGAGGGCGAGTCACCGTCATAGGACAGTGCCGGCCAACGCCTGCCAGAGGATGATCGCTCGATCATCCCCGGCGGAAGCGAGCAGTACCCGGCCGTCGGGCAGCGCCAGCGTTGCCACCGCGTTGACTGGCTCGGTGTGGCCGGTGAGGGCACCGACTGCGAC
>NZ_LJFZ01000046.1:0-41754 GCF_001420875.1 Frankia sp. AvcI1
GGTCGTGGCCGTGGAGGCCAGGGGAACGGACCCGCCGTGCGGCCCTGAGCCGAAATCGGTAACGATCTGTAGTCTCGGGCGACTTCCGCTGATAACAGAATGTAGTCGGCGGCAGGGCCAATCTACGGAAGTCAGGGCGTGATCGGCGACGGTGTGTGACTGTGGTCGGTGACGTTATGTCATCGTCGGGTTGTCCCGTGACCTTTGCGGGATTTCCGGAGGTCACTGTGGGTGGTTCTTGTGGNGGGGTGTGTGGGTGTGTTCGGGTGGGTGGGGCGGTGCGGAGGCCGGATCGGGGCCGCTAGTTTTTGCTAGCAATTTGTTAGCTTTTTGTTGGCATGATCCAGGATTCGAGATCGTCACACCCCCCATTAGGCCCCCCGTCACTACGACGAGCGACGTGCGGACACGTGACATCCCGGCCTGTCTCGCGCAGGACGGCGCCGTTCACCTCGACGCGGCTGCGGCGGCGCGTTCGGTGAGGCGGCGGGTCAGGGGGCGGTCGGCGGCGCCGAGGTCGGGGACGGTCACGGCGCCTCCGGTCAGCAGCGCCGCGCCGGCGCGGACGTCCTCGGGGGTCAGCGCACCGTCGACGGTGAGCACGTCGCCGGTGGCCACCGCGATGCGGCCGACCGCGTCGACGCCGGCCTCGAAGGCCAGGCCGGTGACGGTCGTCGACTCGTGCGCGAGCCACAGCGCCACCGCGGCCACCGACGCCGGCGGGGCGACCCGCTCGATCGCGGCGTACATCTCGGGCCGCGACCGGGTCCGGTCGGCGGCCAGCCGTGACGCCGCGAACGGCGCGACCGCGTTGACGGTGATGCCACGCCGGGCGCCTTCGAGGGCGAGCGTCTGGGTCAGGCCGTGCAGGGCGCCCTTCGCGACCGTGTACGGCAGCGCGGCGGCCAGGCCGAAGTAGCCGGCGGCCGAGGTCGTCGTCACGATCCGCCCGTAGCCCTGCTGCGCCAGGTGCGGCCAGGCGGCGGAGCACAACGCCCAGGTGCCCAGCACGTGCACCCGGAAGAACTCGGTCAGCACGTCGGCGGTGACCTCGCGCAGCCGCACGATCCGGTCGATGCCGGCGTTGGCCACGACGACGTCCACGCGGCCGAACTCGGCGAGCGCCCGCTCGACCAGCGCCTCGGCGACCCCCGGCTCGGCGACGTCGCCGAGGTGCGCGACGGCCCTGCCCCCGGCCCGGCGGATCTCGGCGACGACGGCCGCGGCCCCCTCCGCCCCCTCGGCCCCCTCGGCCTGATCGCCGGCGGGATCGGGCAGGTCGTTGACGACGACGGCGGCCCCNCGGGCGGCGAAGGCGAGCGCGTGCGCCCGCCCGACGCCGCGCCCCNCACCCGTGACCAGCACGGTGCGACCCGCGAACGACAACTCCCCCGCCGACGACGACGCCGGATCGGGATCCGCCGCGGTCACAGCTCGACCGTGGGGGCGACGAGTTCGTCGCCGAGGCGGGCGACGTCGTCGAGCATCTCGGCGATGGTGCGCCCGCGCACGGCGACGGTGAGCCGGTGGACGCCGAAGTCGGCGTAGACCTTCGCCTCCTCGACGGTGCGCGCGCCGCCCGCGGTGAACTCCATGGCGTCGGGGTCGCGCCCGACGGCCCTGGTCTCCTCGCGGACCCGGGTGAGCAGCTTCGGCAGCTCGACGAGCGGGTCCTGGCCGGGGAAGACGAACGGGAAGTAGCCGTCGCCGCGGGTCGCCGCGCGGCGGATCGCCGCCTCCGACGCCCCGCCGACGAACAGCGGGATCGCCCGGCGCACCGGCCACGGCCGGCACTCCACCTGGTCGAAGGCGACGTACTCGCCGGCGAAGGTCGCCGTGTCGTCGCGCCACAGCACCCGCATGGCGTCGATGTACTCGTCCATCCGCCGGCCCCGGTTGCGGAACTCCATGCCGACGGCGGCGTACTCCTCGGGCAGCTCGCCGACGCCGATGCCGAGCATCAGCCGGCCGCCGGAGAGATGGTCGAGGGTGGCGGCGGTCTTGGCGAGCACCGTCGGCTGGTGCTCCGGCAGGATCAGCACGCCGGTGCCGAAGCGGATCCGGGTGGTCACCGCGGCGACGTAGGTCAGCCAGATCAGCGGGTCGGGCATGCCGCCGCGCCGCGAGAGCCGGTCCATGCTGCCGTTGGTGACGCCGCGGTACGGGGTCGCGTCGGGGCGGCGCGACTGCACGACGTGCTCCGGCGCCCACAGCGACTCGANCCCGGCCTGCTCGGCCGCGACGGCGAGCGCCACGGCGTCCTCGGGGTCGGGGAACCCGGTGCTGGCGAAGACGATGCCCCACTTCATGGAGACTCCTCAGGAAAGCACGGTCGGCGCGTTCTCGACCGCGGCGTGGCGGCCGAGCAGGTCGGCGAGGTAGGGCTGGGCGGCGCCCATGCCGCCGTCGACGCGCAGCACGACGCCGTTGACGTAACGGGCGGCGTCGGAGGCGAGGAACGCCACGACCTGGGCGACCTCGTCGGGCGTGCCCAGCGGGGACGGGGTGTGCGCGGCGAACACGGCGCGCATCCGGCGCAGCCCGCGGCCGGGCCCGCGGACGGTGTCGGTCAGCACGAGTCCCGGGGCGACGGCGTTGCAGCGCACTCCGACCGGGCCGTAGCGGGCGGCGATGCTGCGGGTCAGGGACTCCAGCGCCGCCTTCGACGCGCCGTAGGCCGGGCGCAGGTGCTCCGCGGCCGCGGCGGCCCCCGACGAGGTGTTGACGATCGACCCGCGGCCGGCGGCGATCATCGCGGGCAGCACGGCGCGCGCCAGCAGCATCGGCCCGCGGACGTTGACGGCCATCGTCGCGTCCCAGAGCTCCGCCGTCATGGTGAGCACCTCGGCGTCACCGCCACCGCCGGACAGTGCGGTCGCGGCGGCGTTGTTGTGCAGCACGCCGATCGGGCCGAGCTCGGCCGCGACCCGCGCGACACAGTCGCGCACGGCGGCCTCGTCGGCGACGTCGAGGGCGAGCGCGACGGCCCGCCCGCCGGCCGCGACGATCTCGTCGCGGACCCGCGCCGCCGACGCGCCGGCAAGGTCGGTGACGGCGACCGCCGCGCCCTCGGCGGCGAGCCGGCGGGCGCTGGCCGCACCGATCCCCGAACCCGCGCCCGTGACCAGCGCGACCTCGCCGGCCAACGAACCACCGGCCGACGAACCACCCGCCGACGAACCGCCGGCCAGCGGACCGCCGGCTAACGGACCCTGGGCGCCGGCGCGGCCGGTCGGCTCACCGGAGGTAGTCATAGCCGCCGTCGACCATCAGCGTCGTGCCGGTGATGTACTGGCTGTCCGGGCCGACGAGGAAGACCACGGCGCGGCCGACGTCGAGCTCGGCGTCGCCGAGTCGGCCCAGCGGCNCCTGGGCGGCGAGGCTCGCCGCGGCGTCGGGCAGGTCGGCCGTCCAACTGTCGAAGCCGGGCGAGCCGGCGAGCGGGCAGACGACGTTGACCCGGATGCCGTAGCGGCCCCACTCGGCGGCGGCGACGCGGCTCATCGTCCGCAGCGCCTCCTTGACCGCGGCGTAGGCGCCCATCGCGGGGCGGGCGGTCAGCCCGCTGCCGGAGCCGAAGTTGACCACGCTGCCCTTGCTGGCCCGCAGGTCGTCGAAGCAGGCCTGCATGAACCGCAGCGACCCGACCGGGCCCGACTGCCAGACGGCGTCCAGGTCGTCCTCGGTGAGCCGGCGGATCGAGCCGTACCGGGTGGTCTGGGCGACGTTGACGAGGCTCGTCACCGGGCCGAGCCCGGCGCGGACCGCGGCGACGGCGGCGTCCACGTCGGCGCGGACCCCGGCGTCGGCCTGCACGGCGATCGCCCGCCCGCCCCGCTCGACGATCTCGGCCGCCACCGCCTCGCACTTCGCCAGCGTGCGCCCGACGACCGCGACGGCCGCGCCCTCGGCGGCCAGCGCCAGCGCCACGCCACGCCCGACGCCCTGCCCGGCGCCGGTCACCAGGGCGACCGTCTCGGCCAGCCTCACGCCGATTCCCGCGCTGCTGTCTTCCCCGCTCCCAGTTCCCGCACTTCGGCCGCCGCCTGCGTGGCGTAGAGNGGGTCGGTGCGGTCGCGGCGCGGCAGGTGCTCGCCGAACTTGGTGATCCGGTCGCGGTCGGCGTCCCAGGGCCGGACCCACTCGATGACGGTGATCCGGTCGGCGATGCGCCACCGCCCGTCCCGGCGTTCGAACCGGTCGACGTACCGGAAGCCCGCGGCGTAGTTCCACCNCACGTCGCCGGCCGGCTCGCCCGCGTGGTAGGCGACGCCGTAGCTCTCGGCGACGGCGACGTGGGCGTCGGCGACGTCGTGACCGGCGGGGATGTCGACGAGGACGTTGCCGAGATGGTGCATGGTCATCGTCTGGCGGCCCAGCAGCGGGCCGACCCAGTCGATGAACTCGTCGCGGGTGCCGGTGAACGGGCCGTGCCGGTCGGTCGCCTCCGGCCAGTAGCAGCCGCGGACCAGTTCGAGGTCGAGCCGGTCGATGCCGCGGCAGTACTCCAGCAGCACCCGGCGGATGGCCGCCTCGTCGCCGGCCGTGGCCGGTCCACCCGTCGGCGTGCTCACCGGCGGGCCGCCCGCGCGCCGACGATGTTGACGGGAGCGACAGATTCGGCCGGAGCCTGACCTGGGAGCTGGTCCCCGGCGGACGAAGGACGGGCTCTTTCCTGGCCTCGGAAGTCCGAAATGTCCGCCGTCACCGCTCGCCCACCTCCTCGGGAGGCCGCCGCTGGCCTCGCCATCGTCATTGGAGCGACGTTTGACGGTCATGTCAACATGCAGGATGCTCGACCGGTGGGGCCGTCGGGCGGGGTGATCAGCATGCGCCCGCAACGGCATCCGGACCAGTCACGCCGCCCCNACGGCCGGCTGATCCGGCTTCGGACCATCAGCGACACACACCGCTCAGAGAACCGTAGAGATCAGTCCGTGACAGCTCAGTCCGCAGAGACACACACATGTTCGAGGAGACCGGAGCCGATGAGGCAGGACATCCGATGAAGCAGGACATCCTGGCCGGCGTGCGGGTCGTCGAGGTGGCGACGTGGACGTTCGTCCCGTCGGCNGGCGCCGTGCTCGCCGACTGGGGCGCCGACGTCGTCAAGATCGAGCACCCGGTCACGGGTNACCCGCAGCGCGGCCTGATCAGCTCCGGCATCGTCGCCGGTGCCGGCAGCATCAACCACTTCATCGAGCAGCCCAACCGCGGCAAGCGCAGCCTCGGTCTGGACATCGGCAGCGAGTCCGGCCGCGAGATCCTGCGCAAGCTGGTCGAGCAGTCGGACGTGTTCGTGACGAACCTGCTGCCCGACTCCCGCGCCCGCGCCGGCATCGACGTCGACGACGTCCGCGCCTGGAACCCGAAGATCATCTACGCGCGCGGCCACGGCTACGGCTCGCGCGGGGAGCAGGCCGGCCGCGGCGGGTACGACATGGCCGCCTACTGGTCGCGCGGCGGCATCGGCGACTCGCTCATCCCGCACGAGGGCGACTGGCCCGCGCCGCAGCGTCCCGCCTTCGGTGACACCTACGGCGGCTTCGCGCTCGCGGGCGGCATCGCCGCGGCACTGTTCCGTCGCGAGCGCAGCGGCGAGCCGTCCGTCGTCGACGTGTCCCTGCTGGCCGCCGCGATCTGGCAGCTCGCCCCGGACATCGTCGGGGCGGGCGTCACCGGCGCCCCGATCCCGAAGTTCCAGCTCGAGGAGATGCCCAACCCGGTCGCGAACCTCTACCGCACCGGCGACGGCCGTTTCCTCGCGGTCGTGCTGCTGCAGGCCGACCGCTTCTGGGCGGACTTCTGCACCCGGCTCGGCCGCACCGACCTCATCGACGACCCCCGGTACAGCGACGCGAAGGTCCGCTTCGCCAACCGGCGCGAGTGCATCGCCGAGCTGCGGGCAACCTTCGAGTCGGCGCCGCTGTCGCACTGGGAGAAGGCCCTCGCCGACTTCGACGGCGTCTGGGACGCCGTGCGCACCGCCCCCGAGCTGCATCAGGACCCGCAGGTCCAGGCCAACGGCTACCTGCCGAAGATCACCGACGGCAACGGCAACACGTTCTCCGTCGCGGCGAGCCCGGTGCAGTTCGACGAGAAGCACCTCGACCTCACCGCCGCCCCCGAGCACGGCCAGCACACCGAGGAGATCCTCCTCGAGCTCGGCTACGACTGGGACAAGATCATCGAGTTCAAGGAAAACGGCGCCACCAGCTGACCGAGCACGGCGGGCCGGGCCGCGGTGACGCACGCCCGGCCCGCCGTCGCACGTGCCGCTTCGTTCACGTACTGCTCTCACCCCCGCGGGGCGCCCACGGCGCCTCCCGCCGAGCCCCACGAGGTATCCCAGCAGTGATCGACCAGGTCGGGGTCGCCGACACCGAGGATCAGGCCGCGCTCACCGAGGCGGTGGTCGGCCAGCTCGCCCGCCACTGGCCCGCGGACTCCCGGCACAAGCAGATCGCCGACCCCGCCCAGGTCTCGGAGCTGCCGGTGTGGGCGGCGCTGGCCGAGGTGGGGCTGGCGGGCCTGCCGCTGGCCGAGGAGCAGGGCGGCGCCGGCGGTCGCTGGGTCGACCTTGCCGTCGCCCTGGAGGCGGTCGGGGCGGTGCTCGCGCCGGTGCCGAGCATCGGCGCCGCGGCGGTGCTCGGAACCCTCCAGGCGCTGCCCGGTGCGCCGGCGTCGGCGCTGCTCGGCGCCGTCGCCGAGGGGACCGTGGCGACCTTCGCCTGGACCGCGCACGAGGATCTGTGGGGCGCGCCCGGCTCGGTGCGCGCGACCGCGCCGTCGCCGACCGACGCGCAGGTGACCCTCACCGGGGAGGTCTCCGCCGTGCTGTCCCCCGAGGCGGCCCACGTGCTGGTGCTCGCCGAAGCAGCCGGCGGTCCGCAGGCACCGGACGGTCCGCTGCTGGTCGCGGTCGACGCCGGCGCGGCCGGGTTCGACCTGACCCGCGTCGACGGCGTCGACGCCACCCGGCCACTGGGCACGCTGACCCTGCACGACACCCCGGGCACCGTGCTGGCCGCGGGCGCCGAGGCGACCGCGGCGGTGCGCCGGGGTCAGGCCACCGCGGCGCTCGCGCTGGCCGCCGAGTGCACCGGTCTCGCCGGGCACTGCCTGACCGGCGCGGTCGCCTACGCGGCCGACCGCCACCAGTTCGGCCGGCCGATCGGCTCCTTCCAGGCCATCAAGCACCGCTGCGCCGAGATGCTCGCCGAGGTCGAGCAGGCCCGCGCGGCCACCCGCCACCTCGCCGCCCGCCTCGACGACGCCGCCGCCGACCCGGCCGAGCTCGACGACGCCCTGGCGCTGGCCCTGCTCGCCGCCGGGCGCGCCGCCGGCGTCGTCTCCAACGAGTACCTGCAGATCCTCGGCGGGATCGGCTTCACCTGGGAGCACGAGGTCCACCTGTACCTGCGCCGCGCCGCGGCCGGCGCGCCGCTGCTCGGCGGCGCCGGCGCGCACCGCGCCCGGCTCGACCCGACGCGGCGCGGCACCGGCGCCCGCCCGACGCTGAGCGTGCCCGACTCCGGGCCCGCCGCGGAGCTCGCCGGGCACGTCGCCGCCCTGCTGCCCGCCTGGCGCGAGCGCTGGGGTGACGAGGTGTCGTTCGCCTCCCGGATGGCCTGGCAGCAGGCGCTGCACTCGGTCGGCTGGGTCGCCCCGCAGTGGCCGGTGGAGTACGGCGGGCGCGGGCTCGGCATCGTCGACCAGGTCGCCTGCGACCGGGTGATGGCGACGCACCGGGCGCCGCAGCCGCTCGGCGGCGTCCTCGGCCTGAACAACGTCGCCCCGACGCTCATGCGCTACGGCACCCCGGAGCAGAAGGCACATCTGCCGGCGATCCAGGCCGGCACCGAGATCTGGTGCCAGGGCTTCTCCGAGCCGGGCTCCGGCAGCGACCTCGCCTCGCTGCGCACCCGCGCGGAGCTCGTCGGCGACGGCGACGACGCCGCGTTCGTCATCACCGGGCAGAAGGTGTGGACGTCGGAGGGCATGGAGGCGACCCACTGCCTGCTGCTCGCCCGCACCGACCCCGACGCGCCGGCGCACCGCGGGATCTCCGCGCTGCTCGTGCCGCTCGACCTGCCCGGCATCACCCGCCGCCCGATCACGATGATCACCGGCGAGAGCGGCTTCGCCGAGGTGTTCTACGACGAGGTTCGCGTCCCGCGCAGCGCGCTGCTCGGCCCGTTGCACGCCGGCTGGACGGTCACGATGACCACCCTCGGCTTCGAGCGGGCGGGGGTCATCGAGCTCGCCGCCGGGCTGGAGCAGTCCGTCGACGACCTGGTGACGGCGCTGTCCGGGCACGGCCTGGACGAGCAGACCCGCCTGGAGCTCACCGACCGGCTCGTCGAGGCCCGCCTCGTCGGCCTGCTCGGCAGCCGCGCGCTCGGGCGCATCGCCGAGGGCGGCGCGCCCGGCGCCGAGCACTCGGTCATCAAGCTGCTGTGGTCGCGGGCCATGCAGCACCAGGGCGAGACGCACCTCGCCGCGCTCGGCCTCGCCGGCGTCGCCGAGACGACCGGGCGCCGCGCGCAGCGGGAGTACCTGATGTCGCGGTCGGCGACGATCGCCGGCGGCACCACCGAGATCATGCGCAACATCCTCGCCGAACGCGTCCTCGGCATGCCCCGCTGACCTGGAACGTCCCGAACCCGGGGCGGCCCGCTCAAGACGGAGCCACCCCGGGTTCGATGTGACAGTCGGTAGTACTGTCAGGAGGCTTCTGCGTGGCGCCTGCGGGCGGGCCCGCCGAGCGCGTATCCGCTGTAGCCACCGCCAGCGATGGCGGTGACGCGAGCGGGGATGGCGATCCGGACCGGGCTGAAGCTGTCGGTGTTGGTACCGTCGCCGAGCTGCCCGAACCAGTTCACGCCCCAGGACCAGGCTGTNCCGTCCTCGCGCACCGCATAGCCGGTGTTGCCGCCGGCCCCGATCGTGTTCACGTCGTCCAGTCCGTCGACCTGGACGGGGGTGGTGCTGCTGGTGGTGGTGCCGTCGCCCAGCTGGCCTTCCGAGTTGTTGCCCCAGGCCCGGACGGTGCCGTCGCGGCGCAGCGCGTACGCCGATCCGGCGCCCGCGGCGATGGCGGTGGCCTCGTCCAACCCACCGACCTGGACAGCAACGTTGCTTTCCGTGGTGGTTCCGTTGCCCAGCTGACCCACCCCGTTCGCTCCCCAGGCCCAGACGGTGCCGTCGCGGCGCAGCGCGTATCCCGTGCCGTCGCCCGCGGCGACAGCGGTGGCGTCGTCAAGACCGGCGACCTGGACGGGTGTGCCGCTGTCGGTGTCGGTGCCGTTGCCAAGCTGACCGGTCCAGCCCGCGCCCCAGGCCCAGACCGTGCCGTCCCGGCGCAACGCGTACCCCGCGTTCTGGCCTGCGGCGATGGCGGTGACGTCGGCCAGCCCGCCGACCTGGACAGGAAAGTCTCTGTCGGTGGTGGTGCCGTCGCCGAGCTGCCCGGCCGAGTTGGCGCCCCAGGCCCAGACGGTGCCGTCGCGGCGCAGCGCGTACCCGGTGACGCCACCACCCGCCACCGCGGTGACGCTGTCGATACCGGTGACCGGGAGGGGGCGGTTGCTGTCGGTCTGCGTGCCGTCGCCGAGCTGCCCCTCCACGTTCCACCCCCAGGACCAGGCGACCCCGGTGGCCGGCGGCGCGCCGTGCCGGCCTGCTGCCGCCGGCTTCGCGGCGGACCAGTCGGCCGTTCCCGTCGCGAATGCCGCGGCGGGCGTCAGGGATATCAGGGAGAACGCGGCTGCGAACACAGCCGCGCCCGGCACAGATTTCCGCTTTCCTGATTGCCATCTTATTTTCCGTATGTCGGACATCGTTGTCCTCCCGCTGAAAGGGTAGTCAACTTTTCCGGCACAGGGTAATGGCTAGACCGTCTTTCAGCGCGGTTTCCGGGCGTGTTGCGATGAGGCCGGACGCTTCGCTTTCGACCGCGGGAGCGGCGTATGGCCCTACCGCCGCCGCCGCGCCGCTCCTCGTTGACCGAAGATCAGGAGAACGGCCGGCGGTCCCGCCGCCAGACGGCCCCACAAGCCGTCGCCACCTGCACAAAGACACTCTCGATGGCATCACGCGACACTCTCCGCCAGCCCACGAACGGGCTTTTCGACCGTCCTCACGACAGGCATCGAAGGAACTTGGCACCGATGAACTCCAGCCCCGACCAGCACGGTCGGAAGGCGGCTTCACCCCAGCAGTTCCGCAAACGGCCCGAGCGAGGCGGCCGCCATCNCCGTCATCGAAGCCCTCGGCGCCTTGCCGAAAAACTCCCGAGAGTTTGCGGCGGTCGACGGGTCCTGCACACGACCATGGACGGGAGAGCGGCCTCCGCGGTTGTTCTGCAGGGTTCGGCGTCCCTTCTACTCCTCCCGGACGGGCAGATGGCGCCGTTCCCCTGCACACCGGCTCGCAGAGGGTGGGCGGCCTGGGCGTGCCTGGCCGGTAGCGTGGAGATCCACCCATGAAGGAGACACGCATGCCGACAGCGGAGCCCGCCGTGGGCGGGGGCGTCACCGGCGACGCGGGCAGCACCGGCGGTACCGGCGCGGGCGGGGTCGGCGTCGTGGGGCAGCGGATGCGGGTGCCGAAGATGGCCGAGCTGGTCTCGGCCGACCTGCGCCAGCGCATCGTGCGCGGCGAACTGGTCGAGGGGCAGGCGCTGCCGACGGAGGCGCTGCTCGTCGCGCAGTACGGGGTGTCCCGGCCGACGCTGCGGGAGGCGCTGCGCATTCTGGAGGCGGAGTCGCTGATCACCGTGCGCCGCGGCGCGGGCGGCGGGGCGCGGGTGCAGACGCCGAGCCCCCAGGTCGCGGCCCGCTACGCGGGGCTGGTGCTGGAGCATGGCGGCACGACGGTCGCCGACGTGTGGGAGGCGCGGCTGTATCTGGAGCCGCCGGTCGCGGGGCTGCTGGCCCGCCGGCGTACCCGCGCCGACCTGGGCCTGCTGCGCGCGGCGGTGGAGCGCCACGGCGCCGATCCGNCCGAGACGGTCCGGCTGCACAACGACTTCCACGCCCTCGTCGTCCGGCTGGCCGGCAACGAAACCCTCGAGCTGCTCATCGGCATGCTCAGGGAGATCGTCGACCGCGCCACCCTGGCCGCGGTCGAGAGCGACCTCGGGACGTCGGTGCAGGCCGAGACCGAGCGGGCGACCGTCCGGGCGCATCACGCCCTGGTCGATCTGGTCGAGCAACGGGACGCCGCCGGTGCGCAGGCACTGTGGCGGCGTCATCTGCGGGCCGGTGCCGCCTACCTCGACGGGGGCGGACGCAACGCCGCCACTCTGGACCTGCTCGCCTGAGGGCGTGAACCGCGGGTCACGCGGCCCACGCCCTCGGCGAGGCGATCAGCTCACGAGCGATCAGCTCACGAGCGGGTCAGTTCGTCGCGAACGGGTTAGTTCGCGCCGAGCTTGTAGATTCCGGTCGCGTCGATGGTGCGGAAGTTCGACAGCGTGCCGGTCTTGGACGCGTCGGCGACGAATCCGGTGGTCGAGCAGATGTTCGCCGACACCGGGCTCGCCTTGCCGTTGCACTGGAAGGTCGCCCCGCCACCGATCGGGTAGGGGGTGGCCGGCGCCGTCTTGATCGCCGTCGTGACCGCGGCCGGCGTCACGTCGGTGCCCGGGACGGCGTTGACCGCGCGGATCAGGCCGAGCATGCCCTGGTAGCCGCTGACGGTGTAGGCGTCGACGGTCTTCAGGCCCTTGCCGTAGGCGTCGATCACGGCCGAGTACAGCTTGTACTCGGCGGTGGTCGGGTCCTGGTTGGCCTGACCCATGATCTTCACACCTTCGAAGCCGCCGGGGATCGAGGCGCCCTTGTCGGTGCCGACGCAGCGGTCCAGCGCGGTGATCGTGGCCTTGATGCCGAGGGCCTTGATCGCCTTGATCGCGCTGGCGCAGAAGGTCGGGTCACCCGTGATGTGGTACAGCGCGGGCTTGTCCTTCTGCGCGGTCTGGATCTGCGGGGTCATGTCGGCGGTACCCGGCGGGNTCGCGATGACCGTGGCCTTGCTTCCCGCGTTGTTGAAGAAGATCGGCGAGAGCGCCTTGGCCGGACCGCTGGCCGCGGGCACGTCGATGACGANCACGACGGCCGGGGACAGCTTGGCCTCACGCGCGTACGCCGCCGCCGTGCCGAACGGCCCGAGCGGGTTGCCCAGCAGGAACACGTTCTTGGTCGTCAGGGCGGTCTGCGTCGCGACCAGGTTCAGCACCGACGGGATCCCGGCCGGAGAAACGATCTTGATCCAGGGGTCGGCCTGCCCCGGGCTGCNGCCGGCCACCGCGGCGACCTTTTCGCGGACGAACGTGTTGCCACACGCCTGCGCGTCCGCGGGGACGGATTTGTCCTCACAGCTGACGATCTGGATCGGGTGCCCGCGCAGCCCACCGAGGTGGGCGTTGGCGTAGTCGGCGGCGGCCTGCGCCGACTTCTCCTCCGCCGAGGCGTCCACGGCCTGGGTGTGGCCGGTGCCGATCCAGCCGATCTTCACCGGGGTGCCGGTGGCGGCCTTCGCCGGGCCGAGCAGCGCCGAGTCGGCCTTCGCCGTCCCGCCGCTGCTGCCACCGCCGCTGCTGCCACCACAGGCGGCGGCCACCAGCGAGGTGGCGAGCAGGACGCCGGTCAGCGCGGTGCGGGTACGCGGCCGCGCGGCCAGCCGGCCGGCCGTCGTGAAACGAAGCGGTAACAAGCGCACGGTGGTGCTCCTTAGTCATCTCATCACCTACATGGACGCGCGGTCCGTGGACCGGACAGCCCATGGACCGCGCGCGGATGGTGCGTGGTGCGGGCCAGAAAGAATGTGGGATCAGGCGGAGGCGCCCGCCTCGGCTCCCAGGTAGGCGGCCTCGAGACCGGCCCGGTCATGGGCCAGGTCGGCGGCCGGGCCGCTGCGGACGACCTCGCCGTGCACGAGCACGACCGCCTGGTCGGCGACCTCCAGCGCGAGCTGGACGTGCTGCTCGACGAGGATGACGACGGCCCCGGTCTCGTCGGCGATCCGGCGGACCACGGGCAGCAGGCCCTCGACGATCACCGGCGCGAGACCCATGCTCATCTCGTCGATGAGCAGCACCCGCGGCTTCTGCACGAGCGCGCGGGCGACGGCGAGCATCTGCTGCTCCCCGCCGGAGAGCGCACCCGCCGCCACATTGAGCCGCTTGCCCAGGCTCGGGAACAGCTCGACGACGTCGTCGAGACTGTATCCCCCGGAACGCCGGGCGACGACGAGGTTCTCCCGGACGTCGAGATCGGGGAACAGCGCCCGATCGTCGGGGACGAGCACGATGCCGGCCCGGTTCGCCGCCGCCGGCCGTCCCCCCGGCACCGGCGAGCCGTCCACCAGCACCTCGCCGCCCAGCCGCGGCAGCAGCCCGGCGAGGGTCATCATCATCGTGGTCTTGCCGGAGCCGTTCGGGCCGAGAACGCCGAGCACCGTGCCGCTGTCCGCGGTCAGGTCCAACGACCGGACGACCCGCACGGCACCGTAGCCGGCCTCCAGCCCGCGCACGGCCAGCAGCGGCGTGGCGGCGCCCGTCCCGGCCCCGCCGACCGCCGGCGCGGCGGTACCCACGGCCGGCTCCTTCACGACCGCCGGCTCGCTCACCGCAGCCGGCTCCTTCACCGCAGCCGGCTCGCTCACCGCAGCCGGCTCCTTCACTGCGGCGGGCTCCTTCACTGCGGCGGGCTCGCTGGCCGCGGCCGGCTCGGCAGCCGCCGTCGGCACGGCAGTCGGCTCCTCCGCCGGAGTTGGTTCGGCCGTGTCGGCCGGCTTCGCAGTATCGGCCGGCTTCGCAGTATCGGCCGGCTTCGCAGTATCGGCCGGCTTCGCAGTATCGGCCGGCTTCGCCGCCACCGTGTCCGTCGTCCCGGACGGCTTTTCGGCGGTCGCTTCACTGGTCGCGGTCGGCTCGCTGATCGCGGTCGGCTCGCTGGTCGCGGTGGGCTCGTTCGTCACGGTCGGCTCGCTGGTCGCGGTGGGCTCGTTCGTCACGGTCGGCTCGCTGGTCGCGGTGGGCTCGTTCGCGGTCGGCTCGTTCGTCGCGGTCATGCCAACACCTCCTCCGCGTGGGTGCTACCGAGGTAGGCCTCGGCGACGGCGGGATGACTACGGATCTCCGCCGGGGTGCCGTGCGCGATCACCTTGCCGAAGTTGAGCACGTGGATCTCGTCNCAGAGGCTGAGCACGAGGCTCATGTCGTGTTCGACCATGAGGATCGTGACGCCGGCGGCGCGGATGTCGCGCAGCCGCTGGCCGAGCCAGTGGCTCTCGACCGTGTCGAGCCCACCCGCGGGTTCGTCGAGCAGCAGCACCCGTGGCCGCCCGACCAGGGCCCGGGCGATGGAGACGAGCTGGCGCTNGCCCTGGGAGAGCTCACCGGCGGGACGGTCGGCCACCGCGGTGAGTCGCAGCAGGGTGAGGGTCGCCGCAACCTCCTCGGAACGGGAACTGCCGGCCTGGCGCCGCGAGGCGCCCGCGGTCAGCCCGACGCTGACGTTCTCCCGGACGCTGAGGTCCTCGTAGAGCTCGATCGCCTGGAAGGTCCGGCCGAGCCCGGCGCGGACCCGCTCGTGCGGGCGCAGCGTCGACACGTCCTGGTCGCCGAGCGCCACGCTGCCGGTGGCCCGCGCGAATCCGCTGATCGCGTCGATCGCCGTCGTCTTGCCGGCTCCGTTCGGGCCGATGAGGCCGACGATCCGCCCCGGCGGCACGGCCAGGGACAGGCTGTCGACGGCGAGCACACCGCCGTAGCGGACGGTGAGGTCGCGCACGGTCAACAGGGGCCCGCCGTCGTCGTCGAAGGTGACCGCCGACGCGGCGGTCGCCGCCTCGGCGTCGGCGACGATCTCGCCGGCCTGGGCGACCACGGCGTCCTCGGGTGCGACGAGCGCGTCCGAGCGGGTGGTCGCGGACCGCGAGCGGCGACGTTCGATCAGCTGGTGGGCCGGGCCGACGACGCCCTCGGGGTTGAACACGACGGTGAGGATCAGCAGCAGCGCCGCCACCGCCTCGTACCAGACGCCGGTGGAGACGACCTTGTCGACGAGCGCGTAGAGCAGCCCGTTGACGACGGTGACCCCGGCGAGCAGGCCGCCGGAGACCGAGGTCGTGCCCGCCAGGTAGACCGTGCCGAAGAAGGTCAGCCCGACGATGGCGGTGAACGGGTCGTTGGTGACGTTGCCGAACTTGTAGGCCAGCAGCGCCCCGCCGATACCGGCGATGAACGCCCCCAGCGCGAACGCGGCGAGCTTGACCCGCACCACGTTGACGCCGGCCGCCGCGGCGGAACGCTCGTTGGCGCGCACGGCGAGCATCTGTGAACCCAGCGTGCTGGTGCGCAGCCAGGCCACGCCGAGCCCGACGACCACGAGCACGAGCAGGCAGACCACCCCGAACGTCACCCGAGGGAAGTCCGAGCCGCTGCCGACGCCGAGGTTCCACCCGAAGATCTCCGGGTTGGGCACCGCCGCGCCGGACGAGCCGACGAAGTCGAGGTTGCGGAACCACAGCGCCTCCAGCGCGAACGCCAGCGCGAAGGTCACCACGGCGACCGTCAGCCCGCGGATGCGCAGCGCGGGCAGGCCGATCACCACGCCGACGACGGTGGCGCCGAGCGCGGCGACGATCGGCGCGAAGGGGAAGGCGATGTGCAGGTGCTCGGAGATCGGCCCGACCAGGAACGCCGCGACCCCGGCGAGGGGGAGCTGGGCGAACGACACCTGCCCGGCGTAGCCGGTGACGACCACGACCGACAGCGCGATGACGGCGTAGACGAACGTGGAGATCAGTCCGTCCCGCAGGTCGCCGGTGAACGCGATGAGGCCCACGACACCGAGAACGGTCGGAACCACGGTCGGCAGCACGACGTTGTGCGGTCGAGGGGCACGGCCGAGGTTGCGGGTGATGACCGCTCCGCGGCCGGGCAGCGGCTGGGCGCGCACGACGAGGACGATGAGGATCAGAACGAGCGGGACGAGCTCCGGCAGGCCGGACGACGGCAGCCAGTCGTAGTTGTTCTGCAGGTACTGCGCCTCGGACTGCAGGNCACCGATGACAATGCCGGCGACCGCCGCCCACAGGACGTACTGGAACCGGCCCATGATCNCCGCCGCCAGGGCGGGGACTATGAACAGCGTGTAGGAGACGGGGATGAGCGGGACGATCGGCGCGATGAGGATGCCGACCAGCCCGGCCGCCGCCGAGGAGATCATCCAGTTGCCGGCGGCGATCCGGTCCGGGGAGATGCCGCTGACGTACGCGCCCTTCTCGCTCGACGCCGTCGCGCGGGTGGCGAGGCCGAAGCGGGTGCGGGCGAACACGAGCGAGATCGCGGCGGCGAGCGCCAGCACGGTGATCGCCAGGTAGACCCGGTCGCTCGGGACGTTGATCGAGCCGGCCTTCCACAGGTCGGTCGGGAAGATCGGGTCGACCNCGACGGCGGTCGTGCCCATCCGCGCGGNGATCAGTGCGGTGATCGCCAGCGAGACGCCGAGCGAGGCGACCGCCTTCGCGACCGGCGGGGCGTTGCGCAGCGGCCGGAAGATCACCAGATGCAGCCCGAGGCCGAGCAGCGCGGAGAGCACCACCGCGATCGGCAACGCCGCACCCATCGGTAGATCGCCACCGATGTCGATGGTCGTGGGCGTGCCGGGGATCAGGTTGATCAGTTCACCGGAGCGCAGGTAGGCATAGACGTAGGCGGCGAGCAGCGCGATGNTGCCCGTCGCGAAGTTGATGATCCCCGAGCTTCGGTAGGTGATGGTGAGCGCGAGCGCGAGCGCACCGAACACCGCACCGTTGCCGAGGCCGAGGAGCAGGAAAACAATATGTTGACTCAAAAGTCACTCCGCAGGATCGTCCCAGAGCGGGAGGGGCGCNCAGGCCTGCGCAGGTCGCGGAGCACCGCGCCTCGACAGGACCTCGGGGCGCGTGACGGATCTCGCCGGCCCCCCGATTGAGTTAAACTCATTGGATTCTTGTGTCTTACTTCACAGCCTGTCAAGCGATGCCGTGACCTGCGGCGGAACGGGCGGCAAACGGCCGGTTCGCGGCCCGCCGGGGGACCCTCTCCGCACCCGGCGTCACGCTGCGTTCACGGGCCGGCGGGCCGGCGGGCCGATCAGAAGGCCGAGCGGTGGTGGCCCCCGTCGACGGCGATGTAGTGCCCGGTCAGGTAGCCGGCCTGGCGCGAGCACAGGTAGACGATCGACGAGGCGATCTCCTCGGGCTCACCGAGCCGGGCCGCCGGCACCCCCGCGGTCTCGATCATCCACTCGCGCCGCGCGTCCGGCTCGGTCAGGCCCTCGTGGGTCGACAGGTACCAGTTCGTCGTCTTCGTCGCGATCCAGCCCGGGGCGATCGTGTTGATGGTGATGCCGTGGCGGGCGTACTCGTCGGCGACGCTCTTGAGCAGGCCGACGGTGGACGGCCGGGTGGCGTTGGCCACCGTGTGCGGAGGCTTGCTCTGCGGCTCCTTGGCGGTCGCCGAGCCGATGTGGACGTAGCGCCCGAACCCGGCCTCCTGCATCCCCGGCAGGACCGCGTGCAGCATGTGCACCTGGCTGAGGGTGTAGGTCCGGTAGGAGTCGACGTAGTCCTCCGCCCGGGTGATCTCGGCGAAGAAGCCGCGCACGTGGAAGTCGGCCTGGGTGACCACGATGAGCGGCGGCCCGAGCCGGTCGGTGACCTCGGCGACGGCCGAGGTGATGCCCTCGGCGGTGCTCATGTCCGCCGACACCCCGACCGCCTCGCCGCCGGCCTGCGCGATGGAGGCGACGGCGGAGTCGATGTGACGCTGCGTGCGGGCGACGACGGCGACGCGGCTGCCCTCGGCCGCGAGCATCCTCGCCACCTCGAGCCCGATCCCCTTGCTGCCGCCGACGACGAGCGCCACCCGGTCACGAATGCCAAGGTCCACTGTTCTGCCTCTCCCACCGGGACGGATCCACCCTGCTGCCATGCCCCCGCGCACCGGCCGGGAACGGCGTTCCCATCCTGGCACGTGCGCCGACGGGACGCCCNCATCGGTGATCACAACCGCTCATTGACAACCCAACGTGACCTAAGCCACAATCGCGGCCGGACGTCAGCCGACCGCCGGCCGGACGACGTCCGGATGCCGCACACGATCCCGCGGAGGAGGCCGTCCTCCCGCGGGTCTGACGATCTCGACCGAGCGGCCGACGGACTCGACGGCTCGTCGCCCGTCGCGGGGCTCCGCTCTCGCACCACCCGGGTCGACCCCGGGCACTTCCCGAACACCACGAGGAGTTCCAGCGTGCATATCTCCAGCTCGCGATTACCGCTTCGGCGCGCGTGTCCGACCCGCTCCCGCGGGCACCTGTCCCGATCCGGCGGGCGCGCCCGCGCCGGCCTGTCGGCCGTGGCGCTCGCCGTGGCGGTCGCCACCGGCGTGGCCGCCTGCGGCGGCAGCAGCGGCGGTGGCGGCGGCAGCACGGGCGGGGCCGCGAAGTCGGACAGCAGCCTGCTCGGTCCCGCCAAGGCCGCCACCGGCACGCCGGTGAAGGTCGGCTGGGTCAGCACCGGCCGCACGCAGGCCGTCGACACCTCCGGCGAGATCCGGGCCGCCCAGGCCGTCGTCGACTACGCCAACGCCCACCTCGGCGGCCTGCACGGTCACAAGATCGAGCTCGTCCCCTGCGAGGACAAGTCCATCCCGGCCAGNGCGCAGGCCTGCGGAAACCAGTTCCTGCGGGAGAAGGTCTCCGTGGTCGCGGCCGGCAGCCCCGGGCAGACCGACCCCTGGCTGAAGATCGTCGCGCCGGCAGGCATCCCGGTGGCCCTCAACCTCGTCGCGACCCAGGCCAGCCTGTCGACGAAGGACACGTTCATCTGGGGCAACCCCCTGGGCTCCTTCGGTACGCCCGCGGCCTTCGCCCGGGACAAGAAGCTGACCAGCGCCGCGGTGTTCGTCATCGACGTGCCCGCGGCCAGCGAGCCGGCCAAGCAGCTCATCCCGCCGTTCTTCGCCAACGCCGGGACCAAGGCCGAGGTCATCGCGATCCCGCCGGGCACCGCCGACATGACCCCGCAGGTCCAGACCGCGCAGAAGAACAAGCCGGCGATGTACCACGTCATCGGTGACCCGACGTTCTGCGCCAGCGCCATCAAGGCGATCAAGGCCCTCGGCATCACCGCCCCGATCACCGCGCTGGACCGCTGCATCGGCGCCGACCACGGCGCGTCGATCCCCGGCGGCTTCTCCGGCGTCAACATCATCGCGCAGGCCAACNTCGACCCGTCCACGCCCGAGTTCAAGCTGTTCGACGCCGTGCTCAAGGCCTACGGCAAGGGCCTGAAGTTCGACGCGATCAGCATGAGCGGTTACCAGGNCATGCTCGGCCTGGTGCGCGGCGTGAACTCCGTGCCCGGCACGGACGCCAGCCCCGCCGCCATCGCCACGGCGCTGCACACCATGCCGCCCACCACGTACCCGCTCGGCGGCGGCGCGACCTTCCAGTGCAACGGCAAGGCNAACTCGGTCTCGCCGAACATCTGCTCCACCACCGGGTTCATCGCGGACTCCGACAAGGAGGGCACGCTGACGAACTTCCGTTCCCTCGACACCACCGGGATCTTCAAGCTCGGCGCGAGCTGACGGTTCCGCCTGCCCTCGCGGGCGGCACACGCAGACGGGCGCCCCGGGGCCACTGGCTCCGGGGCGCCCCTGCGTGCGCCCGGCTACCGCGAGGCGGCGGGCTGGGCCAGTCCGACGAGGTCCAGGACCAGCTCCGCGTAGGCGGCGACCTCGTCGGCGTCGGGCTGGTGATCAAGGGCGATCCAGGCTGCCTGGCGGCTCATGACCAGTTCGAACGCGGCGTCGGCGAGCAGTTCCGCCCGCGGCAGNGCGGCGCGGCGCAACGTGNGGGTCAGGGGCTGGCGCAGCGGGAGAGTGAGCGTCGCCTCGGCCTGCGGGAAGNGGTGCAGCAGACGGTAGCGGTCCAGGGCGAGGGCGCGGATCGCCCGCGCCGCCTCGCCCCGGGCCAGCGACAGCAGCGCCACCGCCCAGGTGCGTACCGCCTCGACGGGCGCTTCGGCGGCGGCGACACGGCGCTCCACCACCACGGCCGTGCGCCGCGTCGCCTCCTCGACCACGGCGAGGGTCAGCCCGTCCTTCGACCCGAACACCCGGTAGAAGGCGGCGTTGTGCCGCCCGGCGCGCGCCACGATCCGGCTCACCTGCAGGTCCACCGTGTCCGTCGCGGCGAGCAGGTCCAGCGCCGCGGCGATGAACGCCGCGCGCTCGCGCGCCAGGGCGGCGGGATCGTCGAGGTAGCGCAGCGGACTCGCCATCGGCGCTCCCTTCGTCGGCGCACAGCAGATCCCTGGGCGCGCGCCGGCGGCCGGCCACGGCCCGTGGAACATCATTCTACGGTGGGTGGACGGCGGCGCGGTGACGTGCCCGTGAGGCGGACGGGCGGAGAGACATCACGGTAGTTGACGCCACCGCCAACGGAGGGCCCCGGCGGACCGCCGGAACGCCCGGCGGACCGCGATGGCGCGCAGCTCCCTCGCGTGCGCGAGGCATCTGCCCAGTCTGCACGGCACGTCGACACTCGGCTGCACTACGCAGTCGCCTGACCGGCGGACAGCGATCAGGTGACGAATGCGTCAACATTGGGTACGCTGCCTCGCGCCCAACCGCAACACCGACGAGGGAGCGCGTCTCATGCCGCTGCAGGATCATCATCAGATCGTCTCGGTGGACGACCACCTCATCGAACATCCCCGCGTCTGGCAGGATCGGCTACCGGCGGCGCTGCGCGAGCAGGGCCCGCGCATCGTCGAGCTGAACGGCAAGCACGTCTGGCACTACGACGGTTCGGTCTTCCCGACCGTCGGCCTCAACGCGGTCGCCGGCCGCCCGCCGCAGGAGTGGGGCATCGACCCGGTCCGCTACGAGGAGATGATCCCCGGCTGTTACGACCCGGTCGCCCGGGTCAAGGACATGGACCTCGACGGCATCCAGGCCGCCCTGTGCTTCCCGTCCTTCCCCGGCTTCGGCGGCGGCGTGTTCCAGCGCGCGCCCGACAAGGACCTCGCGCTGCTGTGCGTGCAGGCGTGGAACGACTTCCACATCGACGAGTGGTGCGCGGCCGCGCCGGACCGCTTCATCCCGCTCGCCCTGATCCCCACCTGGGACCCGCAGCTCGCCGCGGCGGAGATCCGTCGCACCGCCGCCAAGGGCGCCCGGACCATCTCCTTCCCCGACAGCCCCGTGCCGCTGGGGCTGCCCTCGTTCCACAACGCCGCCTGGGAGCCCGTGTGGGAGGCCTGCGAGGAGACCGACATGGTCATCTCGCTGCACTTCGGTTCGGNCAGCTACGTGCCCGGCTTCTCCTTCGCCGCCACCCGCGCCATTCCCGGTGAGGTCGTCCTCCCCGACGCCCCGTTCGCCGTGGCGATCACCATCTTCTCGACCAACCTCATGTGGTCGGCCACCGACCTGCTGTTCTCCGGGATCCTCCAGAAGCACCCGAAGCTGCAGTTCTCCCTGGCCGAGGGCGGCATCGGCTGGATTCCCTACATCCTCGAGCGCGCCGACTTCGTCTGGGAGCGCCACCGCTACTACCAGCCGATCGACTTCGACGCCCGCCCCTCCGACCTGTTCCGCAAGCACTTCTGGGGCTGCTTCATCGACGACGAGTTCGGCCTGGAGAACCGNCACAAGGTCGGCATCGACCGGATCATGCTGGAGATCGACTACCCGCNCTCCGACTCGAACTGGCCGAACAGCCGCAAGCGCGCCGCCGAGGTCCTCGCGAACGTCCCCGACGACGAGGTCGTGAAGATCACCGAGACCAACGCCCGCACGATGCTCCACTTCCCCCGCACCTCCTGAACCGGCCCAGCACCTGAACCGACCCAGCACCNGAACCGGCTCAGCACCTGAACCGGCCGCGCCCTGGCCGGCCGGTCAGGGCGCGTCGGTGGTCGCGGCGCCGGGGTAGAGCGCGGAGGTCAGCAGCTCGGACTCGGCGTCGCGCCACCGCGTCCAGGACCGCTCGTCGTCGAAGTCGAGGCCCAGGGCGTGTTCCAGCATCGGGCCGAGCAGGACCGGGGCGAAGCCGAGGATGAACAGCATCGCCGCCTCGGCACGCAGGTCCGTCGACGGTCGGGCCTTGCCCATGCGTTCGCGGTGGGCGAGTTCCTCCGCGGAGAGGTCCACCGCGCGGCGGAACCAGTCCAGGCCGTCGGGCTGGCCGTCGAGCAGCATCCGGCGGACGTAGGCGCCGAGCAGCGGCACCTCGGCGACCATGCGCTCGAAGCGGACGAGCCGGCGCTGCAGCGCCTGCGCCGGGTCGCCGCCGCGGTCGGGCTCGCGGGTGTTGCGGTGCAGGTACTCCACGATCCACGTCGAGATCGCGTCGATGACCCCCTGCTTCGACCCGAAGTGGTGGATCACCAGGGCCGGTGAGACGCCCGCGCGCTGGGCGATCCCGCGCACGGTCGTCGAGTGCACNCCCCGCTCGGCGACCAGGGCGAAGGCGGCCGCCCGGATGCGCGCCTTCGCGGTGAGATCCTCCGGCCCGGTCAGCTGCGTCGACATGTACCCATCCCCCTCGCTGCCTGCGCCCGCCCCACTGAACAGATGTTCAGCATAGGAGCCGCGCCGACGAAAGGAACCCCCGAGGTGACCGACACCGGTGCGGCGGCACAGAACACGGCGGCACAGAACACGGTGGCACGGAACGCGGTGGCACGGAACGCGGTGGCACGGAACAAGGCGGCGGTGCGGGCGTTCTTCGACCGGATGAACGCCGGCGACGTGGCCGGCGCCTTCGACCTGCTCACCGACGACGCCGCCTGGTTCAGCCTGTCGACGCGACGGTTCTCCGACCGTGACCAGATGCGCGCGTCGATCGACTGGGTCAACACCGAGCTGCTGCGGGCGCCGATCCAGCAGACCATCACGACGCTCACCGCCGAGGACGACCGCGTCGCCNCCCTCACGGAGGGCCACGCNGTCACCGTCGCCGGCAGGCACTACGACCAGGCGTACCACTTCCTGTTCGAGTTCTCGGGCGAGCGCATCAGCCGGCTGTGGGAGTTCAACGACACCTACCACTCCCGGACCGTCTTCGCGCTGAGCGAGGCCGGCGACCTGCCGCGGACCGATCCCGCCTGACGCCGCCCAGCTCAACGATCATGGTGTTCCGCGGAACCGCGCCACGGCCGTCACGCCAGCGCCGCCGGGCCTCCCCAGGGCTGGATCACGGCGCGGCGTGCTCCCGGACGGCCCCCGCGGCGAGGAGCTCGGCGATGCGGTCGTCGGAGTAGCCCAGACCCGCGAGGATGCGGCGGGTGTCCGCCCCCGGGGGCGGCGCCGCCGCGGTGATCTCGACCGGGTTGCCGGACCAGTCGGCGTAGCGGCGCACGACCGTGCACGGCCCGAGGTCCGGCTCGTCGATGCGGGTGAGGATGCCCGCCGCGGCGAACCAGGGATCGGTCAGGAACCCGCCGCGGTCGAGGACGGGCGCGGCCGGCACGCCCGCGGCGGCAAGCAGGTCGGCGGCCTCGGCGCCGGTCAGGCCGGCGAGCGCCGCGGTGATCCGCTCGGCCGCCGGGCCCCGCGCCGGCGCCCGCAGCAGCGCCACGGCGTCGACCTCCGATCCCCCGCCGAGCCCCGATCCCCCGCCAGGCTCCGAACCCTCGCCGAACGCGGCCACGAGGGCGGCGGCGTGCTCGGGGGTCGTGGCGGCGACGGCGACCCAGCCCTCCTTGCACGGGTACAGCCGGTGCACCGCGGTGTCGCCGACGTACTCGTGGCCGCCCACCGCCGGCGCGGGCCGCCCGGCGTGGCGGACGAACTCCCCGGCCTGCATCATCACCGAGGAGTTCACCATCGTGGTGACGACCTCCTGGCCGAGCCCGTCGCGCCGGCNGGCGTACAGCGCGGCGAGGATGCCGAAGGCGACGAGCGACCCGGTGCCGATGTCGTGCACGAGCATGGCGCTCTGGCAGGGTGCNCCGGCGCCGCCCTGGGCGGTGATGAGCCCGGAGCGGGCCTGCAGCAGCGGGTCGAACGCGGGGGTGGCGCTCAGCGGGTTGCCGGTGCCCCAGGCGGTGACCGTGCCGCGCACGAGCCGCGGGTTGATCGCGGCGAGGGTGGCGTAGTCGGTGCCGATGCGCTCGCGCACGCCGGGGCGGACGTTGTCGAGCAGGACGTCGGCGCTGCGCACCAGGTCGTGGAACGTCTCCCGACCCTCGGGGGTCTTCAGGTCGACCACGATGTCGGCCTGGCCCTTGTGGAAGGCGAGGAAGGAGACGGTGTAGATCCGGTAGGGATCGCCGCCGGGCCCCTCCACCTTGATGACCTCGGCGCCGTAGTCGGCGAGCAGCGTCGAGCCGAACGGCCCGGCGACGAAGCTGCCCAGGTCGAGCACCCGCAGCCCGGCCAGCGGCGCCGCCGGCTCCCCCGTTGGCTCCCCCGCCGGCTCCCCCGCCGCCGCGGCGGGGCGCGGATCGGTCCAGACCGCTGCGGCGTCGACGAACGCCTGCGTGCTCGGCAGGTGGAAGAACGTCCCCGGGGTGCGGCTCAGCCGGACCGGATCACCGGGGATCTCCACCGGGCCGAGCTCGGGATGGACGTGCACCCGGCGCATCCCGTTCGACGCGACAACCTCGCCCGCCCACCACTCGTCGCGGGTCTGCGCCGGGGCGTTGGGCACCCCGGCGTCGGTCAGCAGCCGCTCCCAGTGGGCCAGCGGCCGCTCGGCGAAGCGCGCCGCCAGCCGTGCGACGACCGGGGCGCCGACGCCGGGACGCAGCATGTTCAGCATCGAGCCGTCCACGCCCGGCATGGTCAGCACCTCGAACAGGTCGAGCACGTCGAGCGCGGTGAGAAACAGCGGCTCGGTGAGGGCGCCGAGGTAGAGCCAGCGGTCGTCGGAGCAGCGGTAGAGCCGGTAGTTCGGCGACGAGCCGCCGCCCCCCGGCTGGCTCGCGCGGATGATCCCCTCGGCGTCGGTGAGGCTCGCGGCCTGCATCGCCGCCGTCGCGTGCAGCCCGCTGACCAGCACCGCCCGCCCACGGCCGGCACTCCCGCGACCGGCACCCCCGCCGCCGGCACCGTCGCGGCCCAGCAGGGCGGCCGCGACCGCGGTCGCGCCGAGGATGGCCTGGCCGTAGGCGGCGATCGGGGTGACCAGCGCGAGCGGGTGACCGTCGTAGGAGCCGTGCTCGCCCGAGGCGCTGGACACCGCGTCGGCGAGCAGCGGGTCGGCCGGCAGCCGGCCCCACGGCGCCGCCGGGGCGAGCAGCGGCAGCCACAGGTGGATCAGGTCCGGATGCGCGGCGCGCACACCGTCCGGGTCGAGGCCGTCGCGGTCGAGTTCGTCGGGGGTGTCGTCGACGACGAGCACGTCGGCGGCGGCGAGCAGGCGGCGAAGCTGCGCCGCCCCGGCGGGCGCCGCCCGGTCGAGGGCGCACAGCCGCTTGTTGCGGTCCCAGCACAGCGCACCCGGGCCGCCGTCGAGCGGGCCGCGCCCCGGCGGGAGTAATCGCACGACGTCGGCGCCCTGGTCGGCCAGGTACATCGCGGCCATCGCGCCCGCGATCGCCCCACTCGCGTCGAGGACCCGCACGCCGTCATACGCGCCACTCATCCCATGCCCTCCTGCCCAAGTCCCCGCCGACGTCGCCCCACCCTCTCACCCTAATTCGACTATTCCTGCAGCTCAGTCAGTTCCGGTGGAGTCCAGCTTCGGCATCAGAGGGCGAGCTGGAGCTGGCGCTTGAGGACCTTGCCCATGGAGTTGCGGGGGAGCTCGGCGACGAGTTCGAGCTGCTCGGGGATCTTGTAGGGGGCGAGGCCCTCGGCGCGGCAGAACGCCACGAGCGCCGCGAGCGTCGGCGTCGGCTGGTCGGGGTCGGGCACGACGACGGCGACGGCGNGTTCCCCCGTGCGGGCGTCGGGCAGCCCGACGACGGCGACCTCGGCGACCGCCGGATGGCGCAGCACGACCGCCTCGACCTCCAGCGCCGAGATGTTCTCCGCGTTGCGGATGATGATGTCCTTCAGCCGCCCGGTCAGGTGCAGCCAGCCCTCGGCGTCGACGTAGCCGAGGTCGCCGCTGCGCAGGTAGCCTGCCTCGTCGAAGGCGTCCGCGTCGAGGGCGGGATCGGTGTAGCCGGCGAACAGCTGCGGGCCGCGCAGGCGCAGCTCGCCCTCCTCCCCGGGGGCGGCGGGCGTGTCGTCGGCGCGCACGACCCGCACGCTGACGCCCGGCGCCGGGCGGCCGGCGGTACGTTCCATCCGGTCGTCCGGGGACCCGGGCGCGGCGTAGCCGACGACGGGATGCTCGGTGAGGCCCCAGCCGTTGCAGATCCCGGCGCCGCCGAGCTCGGCGCGGATCCGCGTGTGNAGGCCCGGCTCGTTCGGCGCCCCGCCGGAGACGCACAGCCGCAGCCGGGGAAACAGCGGCTCGTCGCCGTGGCGGCGCTGCGCGTCGAGGTAGGCGTGGAAGAACGGGGCGGCGCTGCCGAGCATCGTCACGCCGTGGCGGGCGAGCATCGCCGGGGTGGCCTCCCGGTCGAAGGTCTCCACGAGCACGCCGGAGCACCCGACCCGCGTCATGAGGCCCAGCATCCCCGGGCCGCCGATGTGCGCCAGCGGGAACGGGATGGAGGCGACGTCGGCGTCGGTGAACCCGAGCTGGTAGACCATCCCGTTGGAGCTGGCGAGCACCGACCGGTCGGTGTGCCGCACGCCCTTGGGCACGCCCGTGGTGCCCGAGGTGTAGAACACCCAGCGCACCGCGTCCCCGGCACCGTCCCCGGCCCCGGCTTCGGACAGGGGCGGGAGCACGGCCGGATCGCCCAGCGGCAGTCCGATCGCGACCCCCGCGTGCCTCGCGACCCCCGCGTGCCCTCCCCCGGCCGGCGCGGCGGGATCGCAGACGAGGACGCGGGCGTCGTGGCGGGCGGCGACCTTCTCCGCCATCGTCCGGTGGTCGAACCGGCGGAAGACCTCGGGGACGACGATCCAGCGGGCCCCGAGCTGGCCGACGATGAAGTCGACCTCGGCCTCGCGCAGGACCGGGATGAGCGGGTTCTGCACCGCGCCGAGGCGGGCCAGCGCCGACATGAGCACGGCGGCCTCGATCGTCGTCGGCAGCTGCCAGCTCACCGTCTCCCCCGGGCGCACCCCCAGCTCCCACAGCCCGGCGGCGGCCCGCTCGGCGACATCGCGGAACTGGCGGAAGGTCAGCCGCCGCCCGGCGGCGTCGACGAGCATCGCCAGCTCCGGGGTCGCCCGCGCCCGGCGCTCGATCAGCTCCCACCAGGTGACGGCGTCNTTGATGACCGGAACCGGAACCGGNACGCGAAGCACCCCTCGGACTCGATGCGGCTCGGCCGGCGGAACCGACGCAAACGAGATCCCGAATGACAGAGGAATCCCGGCGCAGGATACGGAGGACACCTATTCGCCGCACGTAGAACGCTATTCTATGAACCCGCCGCAAGTATCGTCAATGACGGGACGCCCCGAAGCGGCCCGCTCACCCGACGTGCGTCACACCCGGCGGAAGACGGCGCGGGCGACGCTGACGATGCGGTCCTCTCGTCCCTCGTCGCGCAGCGTCAACTGCGTCGCGATCCGCTCGGAGCGCCCGCTGACCACCTCGGCCTCGGCCCGGAACGGCCCGGCGACGCCGGGGCGGACGAACATGACGGTCCAGCTGTCGACCTGCAGCGCGTCGGTGCCGGCGTGCGCGGCGGCGGCGTCCGTCGCCGCGGCCTCGAGGACGATGTTGATCGGCCCGAGGTGCAGCGCGGCGTGCGGCGAGGACAGCTCCGGGGTGACCTCGGGCAGCCGCCAGAACCCGTCCTGCCCGCGGCGCGCCCCGAAGACCTGGTGCAGTGGCGGCAGCGACGGGGAGTCCACGACCGGGACCGGGGGGTTCGAGACCTTCTGGTAGTCCTCGGGGACGTCGCCGAGGCTCACCCCGGTCCCGCACGACACGGCGATCACCCGGCTCGGGTCGTCGGCGTCGACCGTCAGCGACCGGCTGAAGNCCATGGAGCGGCCGAGGTGGATGACGTCGCGGTGCACGACCACACCGCGGACGTCGCGGGCGCTGTCGAGGATGTCGTAGGACATCACCACCGGTGCCGGCACGCACTGGCTGTCCAGCCAGTAGGGCTCGGGCGAGGCGATGCACAGCGGCGCCGCCATGATGNCGCCGGTGGAGTTGCGCATGTCGTGGCGCAGCGGCATCGTCTCCCGCTCGACCTCACTGTCGAGATCGGGGCTCAGCTTTCCCAGATAGCGGTAGCTGAGCAGCGCCGTCCAGGCCTCCTCGAACTGCTTCCAGTGTTCTTCCGGGGTGACTTCACGAATATCCCTGACCATTCCTGGACGGTACTACAGGGATACCGGGCGGACCGCCCCGACATTCTTTCCGAGCGCGGCGGCCAACGCCTCGACGTCACCGAGGGAACGCAGCAGGTCGTTAAGGTGCGTGCAGGTGGAGATGCCGCGGAAGGCGCCGCCGACCAGTCCGCGCACGGCGCGGACGTCGGTGCCGACGAGGCGCTCCGCGCTCGCGCCGGCCAGCGGGCACTCGACCCAGGGCAGGACCCGCGGCTGCGCGGCGACCGTGACGACGGTGAACGTCGCCGCGTCGATCCCGGCGGTCAGGCCGTACTCGTGGACGACGGTCTCGTCGCCGTCGGAGTCGACGTAGGTGTCGCGGAACATCGCGTCGACGTCGAGCAGCCCGTCGTGGGCCGTCAGGTCGAGCCGCCGGCGGCGGCGCACCCCGTGCACGGCCAGCGGCGCCAGCTCGTGCCAGGCGGCCGGGTCGTCGGGGTCGGCGAGGTCGGGGGCGACGGGGCCGGCCATGGGCGGCAGCCCGCCCTCGGTGCGCATGGAGATCANCATGGTGCCGTCGGAGCGCCAGCCCGAGCAGATGTCGGCCTGCGCCATGCCGCCGGGATGCGGCCCGTTCTCACCGGGTTCCACCGCCCAGGCGTACCCGGAGATGATGACCGCGCCGGGCACGTCGTCGAGCAGCAGGTGCCCCAGCGACGACGTCTCGGCCGGCAGGGCCGCGGCGACGGCCCGGCGGAACCCGCCGGGGACGCCGGCACCGACGAGCGCCTCGGCGCCGGGCAGGGGCGGGTCGGCGGTGACGCGGGCGACGGCGGGACGCCCCGCGCGGTCGATCTCGACCTCGACGGCCGCACGGGCCAGCTCGAGCCCGGCCCCGGTGGGGTCGGTGACCAGGTCGCGGCCCCGCCCGCGCAGCACCAGCGGCCCGGTGAGCTCGCGGCCGCCGGCGATGTCGACGGTGCTGGTGCGCCGGATCGAATCCGGCCGGCGCCGGGGGGTCGCCGCCGCCGGGATGCGCGGTCCATGGCCGGGATGACCTGCTCGGATCATCGCCACTCCCCCTGTCTGTTCGACAACGTGCTTCGGCCGCGGGGGTCGCCACCGCGCCCCCCGCGGCCGCGGGACCTACCGCGGCTGGAAGCGCTGCGCGCCGTCCAGGCGGATCGTCTCGCCGTTGAGGTACGGGTTGGTCAGGATGTGGGTGACCAGCGCGCCGTACTCCGACGGGTGGCCGAGCCGCTTCGGGAACGGCACCGCCGCGCCGAACTTCGCCAGCGCCTCCGGCCCGACCGACTCCATGATCGGCGTGCGCATGGTGCCCGGGGCGACGCAGACCACCCGGATGCCGAGCGAGCCGAGGTCACGGGCCGCGGCGAGGGTGAGGCCGACGACGCCGCCCTTGGCCGCCGCGTACGACGACTGGCCGATCTGGCCCTCGAAGGCGGCGATGCTGGCCGTGGTCACGACCGCGCCGCGCTCGCCGTCCTCGCCGGGCTCGGCGCGCGCGATCGCCGCGGCGGTCAGGCGCAGCACGTTGTACGTGCCGGTGAGGTACAGGTCGACGGTCTTGCGGAAGCCGTCCAGCGACGCGGGCGAACCGTCGCGCTGCACGACCTTCTCGGCGACACCGAAGCCGCCGTGCGCCGCCACCGCGTAGCGCAGCGTGCCGAGCTGTCCGGCCGCCTCGATCGTCGCGAGCACCGAGTCGTCGTCGAGCACGTTGGTGCGCGAGTACTTCACCGCGTCGCCGAGCTCGGCGGCGAGCTTCTCGCCGCGCTCGTCGTTGAGGTCGGCGATGATCGCCGACCCGCCCGCGGCGACGATCGCCCGCACCGTGGCCTCGCCGAGGCCGCCCGCTCCGCCGGTCACGAGGGCGACGTTGCCTGCCAGTGTCATCCGGTCCCTTTCTCGTCTGTGTCGTTCCGGCCGCCGGTCGTCCGGCTTCTGGCCTTGGGGCCGGTCAGCCCCGCTGGGACGACAGAATTGTCACCGCGGACACCGCCGTGGGGCCACCGATGTTGTGCGCGAGCGCGGTGCGGACGCCGTCGACCTGGTTGGCCGCCTCGCCGCGGAGCTGCTCGAACAGCTCCACGCACTGCGCGACGCCGGTGGCGCCCGGCGGGTGCCCCTTCGCCTTCAGACCGCCGCTGGGGTTCACCGGCTTCGCGCCGCCGACGGAGGTCACGCCGTTCTCGATGAGCTTGTAGGCGCCGAACTTCTCGGCGAACCCGAGGTCCTCGTAGCTGATCAGCTCGACGCCGGTGAAGCAGTCGTGCACCTCGGCGACGTCGATGTCCTCGGGGCCGAGCCCCGCCATCGCGTAGGCGGCCTTCGACGCCTTCACGGTCGGCGGGAACGTCGTCATGTCCTTCTTGTGCTGGTGCATGACCCGGTCGAGGCCGAGCCCGACGCCGCGCACCCAGACGGGACGGTCGGTGTAACGCTCGACGACGTCCTCGGAGACGAGCAGCAGCGCCGCGGCGCCGTCGCTCTGCGGCGTNCAGTCGTACAGGTTGAACGGGGCGACCACGACGGGGGCGTTCAACGCCTGCTCGACGGTGATCTCGTAGCGCAGCTGCGCCTTCGGGTTCGGCACGGCGTGCTTGTGGTTCTTCACGGCCACCATCGCGAGGTGTTCCTTCGTCGCGGGCGACTCGTGCAGGTAGCGGGCGACGTGCAGGGCGAAGTTCGCCGGGGCGACCAGGCCGAGCGGGTAGTCCCAGGCCATGTCGCGGGTCAGGCCCGCCCACTCCCAGAACGTGCTGCGCGCCGAGGACTCGCGCACCTTGTCCGCGCCGACGACGAGCACGACGTCGAACGCGCCGGAGGCCACCGCGAAGGTGGCGTTGCGGACCGCGTCGTTACCCGTCGCGCAGGCGTTCTCCACCCGGGTGACGGGAATGTCGAGCAGCCCGCAGGTGTCCGCGAGGATGCCCGTCGGGAAACCGTCCGAGGTCNTCAGCTCACCGAACCAGGCCGCCTGGATGTCGTCACGGTTGAGGCCCTTGTCGACGTGCGCGGCCATCTCGGAGACCGCCATCGGCAGCAGTTCCTTGATGCCCAGGCCGAAATGCTCGCCGAACGCCGTCATCCCGGCGCCGACCACCGCCACTCGCCTCATCGCACCGCTCCCTCGCCTGCATCCGCGGCCGTGGCCGCATCCGGGTACAGCGCATATCCGTAGTCCGGAATTCCTGAGCGCACCGCGACCCGGCNCAGCACCAGCCGGCCGCGGTCGCCGATCTGCACGGTGCCNGCCGGGGCGCCGGTCACCTTCACCAGCGCCCGCACGTCCACCCCGTCGAGCTGGACGATCGCCAGGGAGTACGGCGTCGGCAATCCCGGCACGGGAACATGCACGGTGACGACCGTGTACACCTCGCCGGTGCGCGGCAGCGGGGTCAGCGACCAGCCGTCCTCCGAGCCGCAGTTGAGGCACCGCCGCCGCGGCGGCAGCGCCAGCGTGCCGCAGGCGTCGCACTTCCCCGCGTCCCAGCGCAGCTTCGCGTCGAAGGCCCGCTCGTAGGCGGCCAGCGAGATCGCGATGTCCGGGCCGGGGGTGCGGGTCAGCTTCTCCGGCGCCAGCAGCGCCGGGGAGTCACGGCGCACCGCGGGCACCCCGTCGACGCGCAGCGCCGTCGCCGACCCCTGCTCGACGGCGAGGACCAGGCCGCCGGCGCCGACCTCGGCGAGCGCCGCCAGCGCGAACAGCGCCGCGCTCGCGCCCGTCGTCGGCAGCGTCGGCGGCACCCCGGCGCACAGCGCCCGGGCCTGCTTGGCGGGCAGCCCGGCCACGACGACCGGCTTGTCGGTGAGCTCGAGACGCTCGATGGCGACCCCGACGCCGCGCTCGCGCTCCAGCCGGGCGTCGGAGTAGTCGCGAGGGCCGCCGCCGTTCTCCCGGCTGTGCACCGGCAGGCTGCGCACGATCCGGCCGATCGGCTCCACGCCGACCCCGGCCCCGTCGGACAGCAGCGCCGCGGCGGCGCCGACCGGGCCGGACTCGGCCGCGTCGACGCCGATGACCAGCGTGCCGGCCTCGGCGCCGCCGAGAGTGTCGAACACCGCCGGCCCGCCGCCGACCTGCTCGACCACGGGCACGTCGTCGGGCAGCCCGATGCCGGCCAGCAGCGCCGCGGCGTTGCCGCCGACGAGCAGCGGCAGCTCGCGGGTCACGAAAACCACCCGGCGCACGTCCGGCGCCGTCGCCGAGCCGGCCGGGGTGGCCTGCTCCAGCGCCGCGCGGGNGGCGGCGACGGCCAGGGTCACCGCGTCCTCGTCGGGTCCCAGGACCCGTCCCCGCGCGCTGCCCCAGGGGGGCAGGTACGTACCGACAGCGGCTACCGTCGTCATCGCGTCGTCTCCTCTCGCCGCCAGCAGATCACGGACTCCCCGATCACAGGCACACCGCTCACAGAAACACCGGAATTCACGGAAACACCGCGGTCACGAAACGATGGTCAGGCCGGCCAGGCCCGCCGGGGCCGTGCCCAGCACCACGCGCAGCCCGGCGTCGAGCTCGGCGGCGTCGAGGCGCCCGCCGCGGGCGGCGCTGTAGCCGCGGCGCACGCTCCACGGGTCCACCGGATGCACGGTGTTGCCGTCGATGCGCAGCACCCGCCCGGTCAGCCAGCCGGAGCGCTCCGAGGCCAGCCAGGCNACGACCGGGGAGGAGTTCGCCGGGTCGAACCGGTCGAAGCCCTCGTCGGCGCCCGGCTGGGCGAGGCCCGTGCCGGCGGTCATCCGGGTCGCGGCGACCGGGGAGATGCAGTTGGCGGTGACGCCGTAGCGGCTGCCCTCGAGCGCCGTGGTCAGCGTCAGGTTCGCGATGCCGGCCTTGGCGGCGCCGTAGGCGGCCTGACCGACGTTGCCCGCCAACCCCGTGCCGGAGGTGGTGTTGACGATCCGCCCGGCGACCGGGCGGCCCGCCTTGGACTCGGCCCGCCAGTAGTCGCAGGCGTGCTTGGTCAGGGCGAAGGTGCCCTTGAGGTGGACGCCGATGACGGCGTCCCAGTCCTGCTCGGTGAGCGAGGTGATCGTCGCGTCCCGCAGGATGCCGGCGTTGTTGACGACGGCGTCGAGTCGACCGAACCGCTCGACCGTGTTCGCCACGAGGGAGCGCACCGCCGCCCAGTCGGTGACGTTGCCGGTGTCGCGCACCGCGACCCCGCCCTTGGCCTCGATCTCGGCGACGACGGCGTCGGCGGGCTCCTCCTGCGACGACTCCCCGCGGACTCCGACGCCCAGGTCGTTGACCACGACAGTTGCCCCGTGGGCGGCCANCTCGAGGCTGTGGCTGCGGCCGATTCCCCGGCCTCCGCCGGTCACGATGACGACGCGTCCCTCCAGGAGACNCTCACCCTGTTGCGACACCCGTCAGCTCCTCTGCCCGGTCAGTCCGCACGGCGACGNTGGCGACTCTAGGGTCTACTTGACATATTCGTCAAACCTTAGTGTCATGAGGCCATATCCCTTGCTCATGCCGCCCCGGTGTGCGCCTGCAGGCCGGGATTTTCCGCCATACTTGACACCCCAGTCGGAGATCGCCCATGCCGAGCGAGATGGACCAGTTCGTCGCCGAGGTCACCGCGTTCCTCGACGCCCACGCCACCCGCCGCGCCCGGGCGGCCGAGGATGTCGCCTGGGGCGAGGGCGAGGACCGGATCACCTACTTCAGCACCGACCCGCCCGAGATCGAGAACGCCAAGGTCGCCGCGGCCAAGGCCTGGCAGCGCACCCGCTACGACAACGGCTTCGGCTGGATCACCGGGCCGACCGAGTTCGGCGGGCGCGGCCTGACCACCCTGCACGACCTCGTCTATGACGGCCTGGAGGCCGCCTACGACGTGCCCGAGACCGGGGTGCTCTCCCTCATCGGCCTCGGCATGATCGGCCCGACGATCCTCGCCCACGGCACCGACGAGCTCAAGCAGCGCTACCTGCCCCGGCTCTACAGCGGCGAGATCATCGCCTGCCAGCTGTTCAGCGAGCCGGCCGCGGGCAGCGACCTGGCGAGCCTGGAGACGAAGGCCGTGCGCGAGGGCGACGGCTGGGTGCTGGGCGGGCAGAAGGTCTGGACGTCGGTGGCGCACCACGCCGCGATCGGGCTGGCGCTGTGCCGCACCAACCCCGACAACCCCAAGCACAAGGGCATCACCGCGTTCGTCGTCGACATGACCGCCCCCGGGGTGGACGTGCGCCCGCTGCGCCAGATGAGCGGCGGCTCCGAGTTCAACGAGGTCTTCCTCACCGACGTCCACGTCGGTGACGACCACCGCCTCGGCCCCGTCGACGGCGGCTGGGGCGTCGCCCTGACGACCCTGATGAACGAGCGGGCCAGCGTCGGCGGCGAGGGCGCCGGCCCCGTCGGCCGCGTGGTCGCCCTGCCCTTCCTCACCGAGCTGCTGCGCGCCAACGGCCGCCTCGACGACGGCGCCGCCCGCCGCCGCCTCGCCGAGCTGCACGCCGACACGCTCGCCACCGAGTACCTCAACCACCAGATGGTCCGCAGGTTCCGCGCGGGCGAGCAGCCCGGCCCCGAGGCGTCGGTGTCCAAGCTGATGTACGCCCAGAACCTCACCCGGGGCGCCCACTTCGCCGCCGAGATCATCGGCCCGCGCCTGATCGCGGACACCGGCGCGTGGGGCACCTACTCCTGGACCGAGCTGTTGCTGTCCACCCCGGCGCTGCGGATCCTCGGCGGCACCGAGGAGATCATGAAGAACATCCTGGCGGAGCGGGTGCTCGGCCTNCCCAAGGAGCCCGGTATCGACACCAGGTCGCCGTTCCGGGAGCTCCGCCGTTCGGCCGGCGCCACGGAATCGAGGTCCGCATGAGCACCGAGGTCACCACCAGCAGCGAGAACACCACCAGCACCGAGCTGGACGAGCTGCGCTCGGCGGTACGCGACTTCATGTCCGCCAAGGCCGACGAGCGCGCGGTGCGCGCGGCGATCGACTCCGAGCGCGGCTACGACGACAAGGTCTGGGCGCAGATGGCCGAGCAGCTCGGCCTGCAGTCGCTCGCCCTGCCCACCGAGCACGGCGGCGACGGCTACGGCCTGGTCGAGCTCACCGTCGTGCTCGAGGAGATGGGCCGGGCGCTGCTGCCCTCGCCGTTCCTGTCCTCGGTGGTGCTCGCCGGCACCGCGCTGGTCGCCGCGGGCGGCGACGAGGCCGCGCGGATCCTGCCCGGCATCGCCGCCGGCACCACCACCGCCACCCTCGCCCCGCCGTCCGTCGACGGCGGCTGGTCGCTCGGCGGGCGCGGCGCGGGCGACGCTCTCGCCGTCACGGCGAGCGCCGGCACGGCAAGTGCCGACAGCGGTGCCGTCACCCTCGACGGCACCGCGCCGCTCGTGCTCGACGGCGCCGGCGCCGACGTGCTCCTCGTCGTCGCGGGCGGCCCGGCCGGCCCCGGCCTGTACGCCGTCGACGCCGACGCGGCCGGGCTCACCCGCACCCCGCTGCCCGTGCTGGACCTGACCCGCCGCATCGCGAAGGTCACCTTCGCCGCCACTCCCGCCCGCCTGGTCGGCGCGGCCGGCGGCGCCGCGGCGGTCCTCGACCGGGTCCTCGACGTGGCGACGACGGCGCTGGCCGCCGAGCAGGTCGGCGCCGCCCGCGCCTGCCTGGAGGCGTCCACCACCTACGCCAAGGACCGCGTCCAGTTCGGCCGGCAGATCGGCAGCTTCCAGGCCGTCAAGCACAAGGCCGCGGACATGCTCACCCGCGTCCAGGTCGCCGACGCCGCCGCCCGCGAGGCCGCCCGCGCCGTCGACGGCCTCGCCGACGCCCCCGACGCCGGCGTCGCCGCCGCCGTCGCGCACGCCGTCTGCTCCGAGGCGTTCCTCGCGGTGGCCACCGAGAACATCCAGGTCCACGGCGGCATCGGCTTCACCTGGGAGCACGCGGCGCACCTGTACTACCGCCGGGCGAAGGCCTCCCAGCTGCTGTTCGGCGGCCCCGCGGTCTACTACGAGCGACTGCTGGCCAAGGCCGGCGTGTGAGCGCCGCCCCGGACCCGGCCACCGCGCCCGGCGGCGCGGGCACGGCCACCGTCCCAGCCGCCTCGCCGTCGCCGGGTCCGGGGCTTGCCGCACCGGGCCCCGGCCCGGACACTGCGGGCACGGTGCGCACCGCGGCAGGGCTGCGCTTCACCGGCCTGGCGACCACCGTCGGCGACGGCACGCGCGCCACCGTCGAGCGGGTGCCCGACGCCGAGGCCCTCGTCGACCTCGCCACCGGCCAGCGCCTGACCTACCGCGCACTGTGGGACGCGGCCAGCCGGGTCGCCGGCGGCCTCGTCGCCGCGGGCGTCGACCCGGGTGAGCGGGTGGCCGTGCGGCTGCCCAACGGCGCGCCCTGGTGCGCGGCGGTGCTCGGCGCGATTCTCGCCGGCGCCGTGCCCGTCCCCGTCAACACCCGGCTGACCCCGGCCGAGGTCGCCCACATCGTCACCGACTCCGCCGCCACGCTCGTCGTCGACGACCCGGCCGCGCTGCCCGACGGCCCGCCCACCGTCCGGCTCGCCGACGACCCGGAGGCGCTGGCGGCGCTGTTCTACACCTCCGGCACCACCGGCGTGCCCAAGGGCGCGATGCTGTCGCACCGGGCGCTGCTGTCCGCGGCCGAGCAGTGCCGCCGCGCCCTGCACCTCGGCCCGACCGAGGTGACCCGGACGCTGATCGCCGCGCCGCTGTTCCACGTCCTCGCCTTCGGCATGCAGTGGCTGCCCGCCCTGCTCGCCGGCGGCACGGTCGTCATCGCCACCCACTTCGAGACCGGCGCCTGGCTGCGGGCGATCCGCGACGAGCGCATCGACGTGCTCAACGGCGTGCCGGCGATGTACTGGCAGGCGCTGCGCCACCCCGACTTCCCCCGCACCGACGTCTCCCGCGTCCGGCTGGTCAGCTACGGCGCCGCGCCGACCCCGCCGAGCCAGGTCGCGGAGCTGCTCGCCGCCTTCCCCGCGGCCCGCTTCGGCCCCGGTTACGGGCTGACCGAGGCCGCCTGCGTCAGCGGCCTCGACCACGACGACGTCCTCGCCCACGCCGACACGGTCGGCAGCGCGGTCGCCGCCACCGAACTGCGCCTCGACGGCCCCGAGGCCGCCGCCGGCATCGGCCAGCTCCTCGTACGCGGCCCGCAGCTCATGAGCGGCTACTGGCGCCGCCCCGAGGCCACCGCCGAGGCTCTCGTCGACGGTTGGCTGCGCACCGGCGACCTCGCCCGCATCGACGACGCCGGGCGCATCCACCTGCTCGACCGCATCAAGGACATGATCAACCGTGGCGGCGAGAACGTCTACAGCATCGAGGTCGAACGGGTGCTGGCGGCGTTCGGCGGCGTCGGCGAGGTCGCCGTCGTCGGCGTGCCCGACCCGCGCCTGGGCCAGCGGGTCGCCGCGGCGATCGTCCCCCGCCCCGGCGCCGCCGTCGACATCCCCGCTCTGCTCACCCATGCCGCCGGCCGCCTCGCCGACTTCAAGATCCCCCAGTACGTGGCGATCCTGACCGAGCCGCTGCCCCGCAACGCCGCCGGCAAGGTCGACAAGGCCCGCCTGCGCACCGACACCCCCTGGGGCCCCCGCCGCTGAGCGGTGGGCGAGGCTGATCAGCGGGTGGCGACGCTGGGCTGGCTGTCGGTGTGGGTGCGCACGACCGGGGCGACGGCCTCGGCGAAGCGGTGGATGGACTCGGCGACCTGCTCGCGGGGTAGGCCGCCCCAGTCGATCTGGCCGTAGAACCGGTCCAGGCCGAGGGTCTGGTGGGCGTCGAGGATCTTCTCGACGAGCTGGGCCGGTGTACCGATCATGATGGCGTTGCCGCGGCGCATCCCGTCGGCGAACGCCTCCGCGGAGACGACGAAGCCGCGCCCGCCGGGGGTCTTGGGACGCAGGTACTCGTAGTAGTACGGGTGGACGTCGCGGGCGTCCTGCTCGGAGGCCGCCGCGTAGAAGTGGGTCGAGATGCCGACCTTGAGCCGCTCGGCGGGATGGCCCGCCCGCTCGCCGGCCTCCCGGTACAGGTCGACGGCCCGGCGAGCGTGGCTGAGCGGGCCGCCGATGTAGCCGAGCACCATCGGCAGGCCGAGCCGGCCGGCCCGCTCGGCGCTGGTGGGTGACCCGCCGACCCCGACCCACACCGGCAGCGAGCCGGGCTCGGCCCGGGGCGTGATCGGCGCGTCGGTCAGCGGGGGGCGGAAGCGGCCGCGCCACGTCACCCGCTCCCGCTCGCGCAGGGCCAGCAGCAGGCGGAGCTTCTCGTCGAACAACGCGTCGGCGTCGGCGAGGTGCTCGCCGAACATCTCGAACGGCTCGGCGTACGCGCTGCGCCCGGCGATGATCTCGGCGCGGCCGTGGCTGAGCAGGTCGAGGGTGGCGAAGTCCTGGTAGAGCCGCACCGGGTCGAGGATCGGCAGCACGGTCACCGCGCTGGTGAGCCGGATCCGACTGGTCCGGGCGGCGACGGCGGCGAGCACGACCGCCGGCGAGGAGACGGCGAAGTCGAGGGTGTGGTGCTCCCCCAGGGCGAACAGGTCGAGCCCGACCCGCTCGGCGAGCGTCGCGTGACCCACGATCTCGTCCAGCCGCTCACCGTGACCGACCCGCTCCCCCGTCCCGAGCCGGACCTGGCGGTCGCTGAGCGATAGCACCCCGAGTTCGAGCATGTGCGCAGCCTACGGGACAACCGGATAAGGCGCTCCAGATGGTGCGGTACGGTCGGAGCCGTGACGGATGACGGCCAGCGGATCCGCCTCGACGCGCGGCGCAACCGCGACCGGATCGTCGAGGCCGCCCGGGAGTTGTTCACCCGACAGGGGCTGTCGGTGTCGACCAACGAGGTCGCCCGCCACGCCGGCGTCGGCATCGCCACCGTGCTGCGCCGCTTCCCGACCCGCGACGACCTCGTCGGCGCCGTGTTCGGGCCCAAGATGGCCGGCTACCGCGACGCCATGTCCGCCGCCCTGGCCGACCCCGACCCCTGGCACGGGTTCAGCCGGTTCCTCGAGACCGTCTGCGGCATGCAGGTCGCCGACCTCGGCTTCACCGAGGTCCTGACCCGGACCTTCCCCACCGCGCGGGCGCTGGAGTCGCAGCGCGACGAGGTCGCCGCCGACTTCGGCCGGCTCATCGCCAGGGCCCAGGCCGCCGGCCGGCTGCGACCCGACTTCGCCCACCAGGACCTCGTCGTGATCCTCATGGCCAACGCCGGCGTCGTCGCCGCCAGCGGNCCCGCCGCCGAGGCCGCCTCCCGACGCCTGGTCGGCCACCTGCTGCGCTCCTTCGCCGCCGACCCCGACTCCCAGACTCACCTCGCACTGCCCCCGCCACCGAGCCGCACCGCCATGTACCGCGCGATGCTGCGCCTGCGTTCGGCGCCGCCGAAGCCGGACACCCGCCGCTGACCGGTCAGGCCGGGGCGGGCAGGCGCAGTTCGCGGCCGGGCCAGCGGGAGCGCAGCCAGCGGTCGTGGGAGGCGACGACGATCGCGCCGGGGCCGGGACCCAGCGCGTCCTGCAGCTCGTCGGCGAGGCGCGGCGAGAGGTGGTTGGTGGGCTCGTCGAGCAGCAGCAGGTCGGGCGGGTCCGCGACGAGGATCGCCAGGGCGAGGCGGCGGCGCTGCCCGACAGACAGCTCCCCCACCGGCCGGCCCAGCTCCCGCGGGGCGAGCAGGCCGAGACCGCCCAGCGGCACGGTCTCGGCCCGGCGCTGCCCCACGGCGCGCGCGTAGGTGTCGGCGGCGGTGCGCTCCGGCCGGTCGAACACGCTGTCCTGGGCCAGCAGCCCGACCCGCAGGTGGGCGCGGCGGCGCACCTCACCACCGCCGGCGGCGGCTCCGAGCTGCCCGGCCAGCACGGCGAGCAGCGTCGACTTGCCGGCACCGTTCGGGCCGGTGACGAGAACCCGGTCGGTGGCGGTCAGGTCGAGCCGGTCCAGCGCGAGGCGGCCGGGCACGCGGATGTCGCGCAGCGCCAGCAGCGTCCCGTCCGGCGAGGGGTTCGCCAGCGCCGGGGCGGCGAAGCGCAGCGGCGGCGGGGGGCGGCGGACCTGGTGGCGCTCCAGATCGTCGAGGCGGCGCGCGGCGTTGCGCACCCGCCGGGAGATCTGCTGCTCCACCCGGTTCGTCAGCAGGCCGAAGCTCATCTTGTTGTTGTCCCGCGGCCCGCGGTTCGCGGCGATGGTGCGCGAGGTGGTCGCGACCGCGTGGCGCAGCGCGGCGAGTTCGGACTGCTCGTCGGCGAAGCGCCGCTCCCAGCGGTCCCGCTCGGCCTGCTTCGCCGCCTGGTAGGCGGTGTAGCCGCCGCCGTAGCGGGTCGGGCCGTCGACAGCCGGGTCGAGGTCGATCAGGTCGGTGCAGACGGCGTCGAGGAACGCCCGGTCGTGGCTGGCCGCGACGACGACCCCGGGCAGCGCGCGCACCTGCTCCTCCAGAAAGGCCGCGGCGTCGTCGTCGAGATGGTTCGTCGGCTCGTCGAGCAGCAGCGCGGTGGGCCGGCGCACCAGCAACGCGGCGAGAGCGAGACGGGCCCGCTGCCCGCCGGACAGCGTCGCCAGCGCCCGGCTCGGATCGATCCCACCAAGCCCGAGACCGGCCAGGGTGATCTCGGCGCGCCGGTCGGCGTCCCAGGCCGCATGGTCCTGCGCCCGTTCGAGCCGCACGCCGTACGCGGCGAGCAACGCCGCATGGTCGGGGCCCTCCGGCGGGGTCGCGGCGAGCGCGGTCGTGAGCCGGTCAAGCTCGCCGAGGTCCTCGCGGGCCTCGCGCAGCGCCTCGTCGAGCACGTCGGCGATCGTCGCGGCCGGATCGAACGGCATCTCCTGATGGAGGAAGCCGACGTCCGCCGGCCGCGTGACGGCGCCGCCGTCGGGTTCGTCGACGCCGGCGAGCAGCCGCAGCAGCGTGCTCTTGCCGGCTCCGTTCTCACCGATCAGCCCGACGCGATGCCCCGGCGCCGCGGTGAGCGACACCCCGTCGAGAACACGGCGCCCACCCAGCGAGCGGACGAGGTCGGATGCGGAAAGAGCGGACTGAGCCACGCGAACACCACCGAGAGGATCGCATCTCTCGCCCGCCGGGACGCTGCCTNGGCCGCGGACGCGGGTGGTGTCAGAGCTCCATGATGCGTCCATGGTAACCCTGGCCGGTTCCGCGGAACCGTCGGCGTCGGGGTCTGTCCCGAATCAGGGGTTGAGGAGGGCGTGGATCGAGTCGATGAGGCTGAGTCGGCCGCCGTCGGGGGTGTGGATGGCGGTGGGGGTGATGTGGCGGGTGGCGTGGGCGAGTCTGCTGGCGGGTTCGGGTCCGGGCAGCAGGGGTGGGGCGGCGGTGAGGACCCGGCCGTCGGCGGTGCGGGCGGTGA
>NZ_LJFZ01000047.1:0-6875 GCF_001420875.1 Frankia sp. AvcI1
ATCTGGGCCGGTCGGATTTCCAGGTGAAGGTTCGTGGGTTCCGTATCGAGCTCGGTGAGATCGAACAGGCCCTGACCTCGCATCCCGGTGTGGCGCAGGCGGCGGTCGTGGTGCGGGAGAACCAGCAGGGCGACAAGCGACTGGTGGGGTACGTCGTGCCCGATCGGAACGCCGCCGTGGCGGACGCCGGCACGCAGGTCGACGAGTGGCGTCAGGTCTACGACGACACGTACGCCGAGTCCGCCGACGAGGAACTCGGCGCGGACTTCCAGCAGTGGGTCTCCACCTACGACGGTGCGCCGATCGCCACCGAGCAGATGCTCCAGTGGCAGGACGCGGCGGTGGCCCAGGTGCTGCGGTTCGCGCCGCGACGGGTACTGGAGATCGGGGNGGGTACCGGTCTGCTGCTCGCCAGGATCGTCCCCGAGGTCGAGGAGTACTGGGGCACCGACATCTCGGCCACGGTCGTCGACCGGGTCCGGGCGCAGGCCGAGCAGGCCGGCTACGGCGACCGTGTGCGGCTCAGCGCGCAGCCCGCCGACGACCTCTCCGGGTTGCCGCGGGCCCGTTTCGACACCGTCGTGCTCAACTCGGTCGTGCAGTACTTCCCGAGCGCCGAGTACCTCGACGAGGTGCTGCGCGCGGCCCTGACGCTGCTGGCGCCGGGCGGTCGGCTGATCCTCGGCGACGTCCGCAACGCGGCGACNCTGCGCCTGCTGCAGACCGCGGTGGCGCAGCACGCNCAGCCGAACGCCGGACCGGCGCAGGTGCGGGCGTTGGTGGAGCAGGCACTGCTCGCCGAGCGGGAGCTCCTGGTCTCCCCGGAGTGGTTCGTCGCGTGGGCGGCGGACCAGCCCGTCCGGGTGGACATCCGCCTGAAGCCGGGACAGGCCCACAACGAGCTGACACGGCACCGCTACGAGGTCGTCCTGCACACCGAACCGGTCGACGTGCTCGACCTGGCCGAGGTGCCGACGGTGCCGTGGGGTCACCAGGTTTCGGATCTCTCCGCCCTGGCCGATCATGTCGCGCGGGCGTGCGGCCCGGTGCGGGTGACCGGAATTCCCAACGCGCGACTCGTGCGGGAGGCCGCCCTGGCGACCTCGGCCGGCGTGCTGAACGAGGCCGTACCCAGTGGGGCGCCGGTCGATCCGCACGAGCTGGCCGCCTGCGCGCAGCGGCACGGCTGGCGGGCGGTCATCACCTGGTCGGGCGAGACCGTCCAGGCCTTCGACGCGATCGTGGTGCCGCGGGGACCGGTCGACTGCGAGGGGTTCGTCTTCAGTAGCCTGACCGGGCGGATCCAGGTCAACGCCCCGGCGCTGGCCACCTCGATCGGCCCGCTGCTGGCAGCCCTTCCCGAGTACCTGCGGCAGCGCCTCCCGGACTACATGGTCCCGGCCGCGGTGGTGCCGCTCTCGGAACTTCCGCTGACTCCCAGCGGCAAGCTCGACCNGCGGGCGCTGCCTTTGGACCACACCACCACGGTGGGCCACCGCGAACCCCGCAACTCCCACGAGGAGAAGCTCTGCGCGCTGTTCTGCGAGCTGCTGGGCCTAGAGCGGGTCGGCATCGACGACGACTTCTTCGTGCTCGGTGGGCACTCGCTGCTGGCCACCCGCCTCAGCGCCCGCATCCGCCGGCACTTCGAGGTCGACATGCCGCTGCGGACAGTCATCCAGTACCCCACCGTGGCCGAACTGGCCGCCCTGGTGCTCATCGGCGGGATCCCTGACGACCACGCCGACTCGCTGGCGGTCGTGCTGCCGCTCAACCGTGACCCCGGCACGGGAAAGCCGCCGGTGTGGTTCTTCCACGGCGGCGGCGGGCTGGGCTGGGCGTACTTCACGTTCGCCCCGTACCTGCGTGACCGGCGGGCCTACGCTCTGCAGTCCCGCGGCTCCAACGGCACGGACGAGGNGGCGGGGTCCGTCGAGGAGATGGTCGAGGACTACCTGAGCCAGATCCGCGCGATCCAGCCGGAGGGTCCTTACCACCTGGTCGGATGGTCCTACGGCGGTCCGCTCGCGCATGCCGTCGCGGAGGCGCTGGACCGACGCGGCTGCGAGGTCGGCCTGGTGGCCATCCTGGACTCCCAGCCGGCGAGCGGGTTCGACCAGCTGGCCGGCTACCAGCCGGTGGCCTACCGCGAGGACGTCGAAGAGATCTTCGGCCAGTTCATGAACACCGACAACATGGAGAGCTTCCTGACCAACATGTCGAAGGTGGGGGCCAACAACCTCTCGAAGATGGCCGAGTTCACCTCGCCCGTCTACCGCGGGGACGTCATCTTCTTCAATGCGAAGCTGGACAAGCCGGACGGTTCGTGGGGGCCGATGTGGCGNCCGCACGTCCTCGGTTCCATCGAATCGCATGACCTCGACGCCACGCACCACGACCTGCACATGCCGAAGCCCGTGGCCCAGATCTTCGAGGTTCTCGCCGGCAAGTTGACGCAGTGACGCGGCGGTGNCGAGCGGCACCTGACGTCGGATCCACAGATGGTTCGGAACACCTGGTTTGCCGAGCCGTTCACATACTCTGATTGGGGTTGACCGAGGTGAGTGCACCTGACATCTCCGGACCGGAAACCGGTCGGTCCGCGCTGCTGTGCGTACCGTTCGCGGGCGCTGGTCCTGCCTTTTTCCATCCGTGGCGGGCNCTGACCGCCGACCGGTGGCGAGTGGTTCCGGTCGAACTACCCGGCCGGGAAAGGCGTATTATGGAACCGCCTTTTCGGAATGTCGTCGAGGCGGCCAGGAAGTCGGTGGACGACGTCGCCGCGGCGCTCGGCGGCCAGGCCGGCACCGTGGTGTTCGGGCACAGTCTGGGCGCAGTTCTCGCGTACGAGCTGGTGCACCTGCTGAGTGCCCGTGGCGTGCACGTGGAGCGCCTCGTCGTCAGTGGGTCTCCGGGGCCGTGGACGCAGCGCGAGCAACGCGCGACCGGGCTGGACGGCGACGAGTTCCTCGCGCGGGTCGAGGAGTTCGCGGGCTTCCGGCACGAGGCGCTCGACCACCCCGAGATGCGCGAGCTGATTCTTCCCGTCCTGCAGGCCGACTGCGAGATGCACGAGAACTATGTCCCGAGCACCGACGAACCGGTATCGGTGCCCATTCTTTCGATTCGGGGAGGATCGGACGGCCTGGTCAGCGCGGGACAGGCCCAGGAATGGCAGAAGGCGACCACCGGTGAATTCAGCTACGCGGAGCTGCCGGGCGACCACATGTATCTGGTCGACCAGGCCCGGGCGGTGCTTGACCTCATCGGCGCGGAATCGTTCGGCCGCGCCCCGCGAGGCGGTACTCCGGTCACCTGCTGACCGGGTCGCCACCCCGGCAGCTGTGTCAGTTTTCATGATCGTGCCGTGACGCGTGGATGTCAGGGCAGTGAGGAACGGTGCACCCATGGGAAAAACAGCGATTGCGGTCGCGGGACTCAGCAAGTCCTATGGCGACAAGGTCGTACTCGACGGCATCGACTTCGAGGTCGCCGCGGGCTCGGTCTTCTCGATGCTCGGCCCGAACGGGGCGGGCAAGACGACGACCGTGAACATCCTGGCGACATTGATGAAGGCCGACGCCGGATCGGTGCGCGTCGGCGGGCATGACGTGNTCACCGCGACCCGGCAGGTGCGTTCGGTCATCGGCGTCACCGGCCAGTTCGCCGCGGTGGACGAGCTGCTCTCCGGCCGGGAGAACCTGCAGCTGGTGGCCGACCTGAAGCGGGTGCGGTCCAGCGGCCAGGTGGTCACCCGGCTGCTGGAGCGCTTCGACCTGGTCGACGCGGCCGACAAGCTGGCGGCGACCTACTCCGGCGGCATGCGCCGACGCCTGGACCTCGCGATGACGCTGGTCGGCGACCCGCAGATCATCTTCCTGGACGAACCGACGACCGGCCTGGACCCCCGCAGCCGACGCGCGATGTGGGGGATCGTCCGCGAGATGGTGGCCGACGGGGTCACCATCTTCCTCACCACGCAGTACCTCGACGAGGCCGACCAGCTCGCCGACCAGGTCGTGGTGCTCGATCACGGGCGCATGGTCGCCGCGGGCACGCCGGCCGAGCTCAAGCGCCGTGTCCCCGGCACCCACGTCCGCCTGCGCTTCGACACGCTCGCCGCGCTCGACGGGGCGGCGCGGCTGCTGTCCGGGTCTGTGCGGGACGACCAGGAACTCACCCTGCGGGTGCCCAGCGACGGCGGGTCGCGGTCGCTGCGGGCCCTGCTCGAGAAGCTCGACGAAAACCTGATCAACGCCGAGGAGTTCTCCGTGCACACGCCGGACCTCGACGACGTCTTTCTCGCCCTGACCGGGCGGCCGAAGGTGGAGGCAGTCGCAACATGAGCACACTCTCGATGCCGTTGACCGATTCGACGATCATGCTGCGCCGGAACCTGAAGCACACGCTGCGCAACCCCGTCGTGGTGTTCCAGGCCGTGCTGTTCCCCGCGGTGATCATGTTTCTCTTCGTCCACGTCTTCGGCGGCGCGTTCGACGTCGGNGGGAAGTACATCGACTACGCGACGCCCGGCGTGCTGGTGATGGCCTGCAGCTACGGCCTGGGATCCACCGCGGCGGCCGTGAACTCCGACATGACGAAGGGCATCATCAACCGCTTCAAGGCCATGGACGTGTCCCGCGGGTCGGTNCTCACCGGGCACGTCGTCATCACCACGGTGCGGAGCCTGATGGCGGTCGCGGTCGTCATCGGCGTCGCCTNCGCCATGGGGTTCCGCTCGTCCGCGAGTGCGCTGGACTGGCTCGGCGTGCTCGGCCTTGCCGTTCTGCTCAGCCTGGCGGCCGGCTGGTTCACCGTCGGCCTGGGGCTGGCCGCGAAGACCGCGGAGTCGGNGGGCCTGGCCTCCGTGCCGCTGGTCATGCTGCCCTACATCAGCAGTGCGTTCGTCCCCGCGCACTCGATGGGTGTCGGGGTGCGGCAGTTCGCGCAGTACCAGCCCTTCACTCCCATCATCGAGACGCTGCGGGGGCTGCTGGAGGGCAACCCGTCCAGCAGCCACGCGATCGCGGCCGTCGCCTGGTGCGTCGGATTCGCCCTGATCGGCTACGTGTGGGCCGTCACCACCTTCAACAAGCGAGCATGACCAGCGCGAGATGAGACCAGCTGGTCCGCATCCTCTCCAGAGCCGCCTCGGCGACCCACGGGTCGCCGAGGCGGTGTGCGGTCCGCTCGATCCGGGTTGCGTCCGGATGGGAACGGTCCGCCAGCCCAGACATCTCACCGCCCGCCGTGGGGAGTGCCCGAGGTCCGCCGAGGTCCCGGGCGAGACGACGCGGCAGATCACGGCACACCGTACGCAGGGTGGCCGGCCGCGGGCCGGCGCTCGTCAGGGTCGGGGCGGCGCGCGGCGGACGGTGGTGTGGCATCCCGGCGTCGCCAGTTCGTGGGCCCAGGTGCGCGCTGCGCATCGCCCCGCCGAGGCGGTCGTGCTCGGCTCGGCGAGGCGCCGGCAGGGGCCGCCCGAGCCGGCTGCGGCGGTCGGCATGCGCCTGGCGCACTGCGGCGTCCTCCTGCGGAGCGGCGTCCGGGGCCCGCGAGTGTTCCGCACCCACCCCTGCGCCGGCCTCGACTCACCCGGCCGTGTCCGTGCTCGCCCCGCCGGTGACTACCAGGAGCCGCTTCGGCACGGGCGGCACCGTCTCGGCCCGGTCCCGTCGGAGCCGGCCGGCGGGCGTGGACTCCGTCTCGACGCGGCCGCCGGAGCAGGTCGGTGGCAGTACCTGCGGTGTGAGCCGCCCCTGCGCCGCACCGGTGATGCCCGGCTGCCCCTGGCTCGTCGCCGGGATCCACTGTCGCCGGCGCGGCCCGAGCATCTGGTGGGCGGACCATGCCACCGGGGCGGTCAGCCGCGCGCGACGGCCCCCGCCACAGCGGCGTCGTCCGCTTCCGGACCGCGGCCGTGAGCCGTTCCCTCGGTGTCGCGTGCGGGGCTCGGCCGGGCAGGGCGTCGCGCGGATGGATGCCGGTACGGGGGGTCCCGCTGGCCCCGCTGACGGCGGCNAGTGCGCGGCCGGGTGCTCCCAGGGCGCGCAGCAGGCCGTCCACGAGCCGTGCCCGGGTCGGTGGGGCGACCAACCTGGTCGGTTCCGCGGCCAGCTCCGCATCGAGGTCGGGGGCGGTTCCGGCGCCCGAAGCCCTGGGCTGTGACGGGCAGGCGCAGCCCCTCGACGTCGACCAGGGGGCTGCCGGGCAGACCAATGACCTGCAGCGCAGCACTGCGCTACAGGTCAGCGGCATTGCACGGCGGAGAAGGTGGCGAACCAGTGTCCGTGGCATGGGCCTGGGCCGCGCGGACGCGGCACGAGACGACCCGGCCTGGCGGCGGCGTGAGACCGGCGAGAAGGTTGCGGGGCCACGGACCCGGCGCCCCGGCCAGTCCGCCGTCGTCCGCGCGCCAGGAACGCCGCACGACGCGGACCGCGCGACGGGTGACGCGCGGCCGGGACGGCGGGCGCAGCCGGTCGGCGACGCCCGCCACGCACTCGGCGGCCGGCCGATGACACCGCGTCCCACGGCACGGCGCCGTGGGACCGCGGATCCTCGGTCAGCGTTTGACGGTGCCGTCGCGAAGTCGATCGATCATGTGTCGCGTTGTTTCGATCGGGCTCCGTCCGGGAAGGTCCCGCNCCCGCGGTCGCAGTTTCTCGTTCAGAGCGACCAGATGCTCGTCCCACTCGTCCCGACCGCGAAACGGAATGGTCTCGTCCGGGTGGTAGGGCGGAAAGAGCCGGTAGTTGTTGACACCGCTGTCGGCGGCGCCTCGTACGAGCAGCGGATCGAGGTAGACGCCCTCACTGCTGATACGGGTGCTGGTCGATATGTAGCCGATGTCGAGACCGCACCGCCGCCGGGGG
>NZ_LJFZ01000047.1:7070-40776 GCF_001420875.1 Frankia sp. AvcI1
TTGTGCAGGGGAAGTACGTGGCTACCGGGGATCATGCGGAGGCAGCCGTTCTTCGTGTTGCTCTCGTCGACGGCCAGCCAGACCGTCAGGGCCTCCATCGGGGACAGCGACCAGTAGGCCCCGTCCTGGTGCCACANCACGGGCTGGCCGTCGTACGGGGGTTTGCAGATGTAATGGGCGGTGAAGCACGCCAGGTCGGGGCCGAGGAAGTACTCGGCGATGTCCACGAGGAGGGGGTATGAGACCAGGCGGGCCCAGAAGGCGTCGTTGCGGATGAGGGGGTGGTGGAAGTGCTCGGGACGCAGGTCCGGATAGCGCCGGGAGAGCCATTCGACGTGGTCGGCAACCTCGCCCAGGAGATCCTGTGGCACCACGTTGCGGANAACGGCGAATCCTTGTTCGGCGTACTGGACCGCGGCCTTTTCCAGAACGCCGTCGTCGAGTGCGTCCATGAGTCAGCTCCCTGTGAAGAGTTTCTGGTTCGTGTTTCCGGTCTGGACCTGCGTGGCTGTCGCGGTGCCACGCCGCTCACCAGGCGAACGCCTCGCCGTAGCTCCGCTTCTCGATGCAGTAGGTGCGAAATGCCCGGGCCTTCGCGACGGCGGCCGGGTCGCCGGTGCGTGCGGCGGCCTGCTCGAACCAGTCGAACGCCGCGGCGGCATGCGCGCGCCGGGCGAAGTGCAGCGCGGCGAACCGGCGGAAGTCGTGGCGCATGGAGCCCGTTGCCAGGGCGTTTCCGCAGGTCAGAAGCTCTTCGAGCTCCGTCTCGGTGGGCGCTGGCCGGTCCACGATGTGAATGGGCTCGGTCGCGGGAACGTCGCCGCGGATCTTCACGGGCTCGTCGGAGCCCGCGAAGTCGAGGCACAGCGAGAGCCGCGGGGCGCCGGCGGCGCTGAGGGCCGAGTGCGGATCGGTCGTGTGGATCTGCCATACCTCGCCGCGCCGCAGGTGGTAGACGACGTCGTTCTCGGAGTGCAGGGACTCGGCGGTGGTGCGCAGCGGAATCTNCAGCCTGGTGCCCGGCCGGGCGAACTCGAGAAAGTCGACATGCGGGGCGATGATGCCGTCGNGAAGGCTGAAGATGCGGACCCACTGCAGCCGATCGAGTGGAAAGTGATCGGTCACCAGGGCCATGATCCCGGGTAGCCGGCTGCCTAGTTCCGTGCGGGTCANCCGGTCGCTGTGTGGGCGGAAGCTGAGGTCGTACTCCGCCCCGCTGCCGTTGGCCAGCGCATGGGCCGACCACGTTCCGAAGGTGAACGCGTCATATTCTCCCTGGTAGTTGTGCTGATCGACGATCGACAGCTCGGAATCAAGGTCGTACGAGTCGATGGGTAGGGTCGCCAGGCGTTGCGACTTAAGCAAGGGATCTCCCTCGATGTCATTCTGGGATCGCGTCCGGGGTGCCGGCAGCCGGCGCTGGTGACCGGTTTGGGGTGGCCGACGTTTCGTCTGGTCGGCTGGCCGGCTCGATTTCTTCCGAGATAGGTCAACCATAGGGCGGGCGACCCCGCCCTACGAGTCGAACGGGGCGGTGCTCGCGCGGCCCTCCTTCATGGGTTGGCAGTGCGCTCGAATGATGTACGTGCCGGCCGTGGCAATGGGATGTGTCTCGCCGGCGGGACACCCGGAGAACCCGGTTCCCGCCGGCTGTGATGGCGGCGAGGATCTGAGCGTGGCCCGCCGAGAGGGTGGGCGGTGACTCCCCTTCGGCGGAGGAAGGAATGACTGAGGATGGAACTGTCGCCGCAGGCCCGTGGAGCGGGCAGGAAGAGTGATGAAGTCATGACGCACACCGCGCACGCGGACGGGATGACGCCCCTGGCAGCGCANGTCTCGGCGCTGTGGTCGGAATATCTCGACGGTCGTGAGGTGACGGCCGACGATGATTTCTTCGCACTGGGCGGAAACTCGCTCATCGGAATCCGGATTCTCGACCGGGTGACCGTGGACTTCGGCGTGGAGCTGTCCGTGCGCGCCTTCTACATGGCGCAGACGCCCGCGCGGGTCGCCGCGCTCATCGAGCAGGAGAGGAGGCAACCATGCGGCTGAGCCCGGGCGCCGCCAGCGACGTCGACCTCGACCGGCTCGACCTGTTCGACCTCGACCTCTACTCCTCGGGCGATCCGCACGCGATCTGGGAGGTGATGCGGGCCCAGGCGCCGCTGCACCACCAGGTGCTGGCGGACGGCCGGGCGTTCTGGTCGGTGACCCGCTACGACGATGTCCGCGCGGTGCTCGGCGACCACCGCCGATTCACCTCCGAGCGCGGCACCGTCGTCACCCATCTCGGCGAGGACGACCTCACCGCCGGCAAGCTGATGACCTCCACCGACCCGCCGCGGCACACCCAGGTGCGCCGGGCGATCGGCACCCGGCTCACGGCCCGGGCGGTGGCCAGCCGGCAGAACCAGATCCGGCAGGCGATCGTGCGTTTCCTCGAACCTCTCCTCGACGGCGGCACCGACGACCTGGCGGAGCGCGCGCTGCGCNTACCGATGGTCGTCGCGGGCCCGTTGCTGGGGATCCCGGAACGGGACTGGGACGAGCTGGTCCAGTTGACGGCGATGGTGACGGCTCCCTCGGATCCGCACTTCCAGTGCGGCGGCCGGGCCGCGACGCTGGCCATCGCCCACCACGAGATCGTCACCTACGTCACCGACTGGGTGCGGCGGCGGCGCTCTTCGGGGGAGCGGGACGGCAGCCTGCTCGACCATCTGATGAGCGTGCGGGCGGGCGACGCGCCGCTGACGGACGAGGAGATCGCCTACGACGGCTACAGCCTGCTGCTGGGAGCCAACGTCACGACGCCCCACACCATCTCGGGCACGGTGCTCGCGCTCGTCGAGCTGCCCGAGCAGTTCGACAAGGCGCAGGCCGACCCGACGCTGGTGCCCTCGCTGGTGGAGGAGGGCCTGCGATGGACCTCGGCCGCATGCAACTTCATGCGGTACGCGGCGTGCGACACCGAGATCGGCGGCGGCACGGTCCGCAGGGGTGACGCGGTCGTCGCGTGGATCGCGTCGGCGAACCGGGACGAGTCGCGGTTCGCCGACCCGCACGAGTTCGACCTCACCCGCGACGCCAACCGTCATGTCGCCTTCGGGGTCGGGCCGCACTACTGCATCGGTGCGCCGCTGGCACGGCTGACGGCGCAGATCTTCTTCGACGAGCTGCTGGACCGGTGCGCGTCGATCGAGCTCGGCGGCGCGCCCGAGCACCTGCGGTCCTACTTCATCGCCGGGATGACGCACCTTCCCGTCGTCGCGCGGAAGCGGAGGTCGTCATGACATCCGGCGGCACCGCGGCAGTGTCCGCCAGGTCCGTCCCGTCCCGGTGGTTCGTCCGTGGGCCGTCCACCGAGCACGCCTCCCGACTGTTCTGCTTCCCCTACTCCGGCACCGGTGCGTCGGCGTTCAGTTCCTGGCCGGCCGCGCTGGCGCAGGTTGAGGTGTGCCCGCTGCAGTTTCCCGGCCGGGAGAACCGACTGGGTGAACCGCATTACGGCACCTACGAGAACCTGGTCGCCGACCTGGTCAAGGCGTTGCGACAGCGGCTGGACCGACCGTTCGCGTTCTTCGGGCACTGTGCGGGAGCGGTGGTCGCCTACGAGACCGCGCTTCGCCTCGCCGACCTGGGGCTGCCCACACCGGCCTGCCTGTTCGTCTCGGGCCAGGCGGCGCCNCACGAGGTCCCGCGCGACCGGATGCTCGACATGACCGACGACGAGCTGCGCGCCGAGCTGGCGCAGTTCGTGCGCGGCCGGGGGATCGAGCCACGGCCGGACATGATCGAGGTCGGCCTGTCCGTCCTCCTGGGGGATCTCGCGGCCGCACGCGCCTACCGGCGGGACAGGCCGGTCGCCGTGCGCAGCCCCGTCGTCGTCCTGCACTGGCGGGATGACCCGGAGGTGACCCTCGACGAGCTCCAGAGCTGGCACCAGTACTCGGATGCGGTCGACATCCGCATCGTCGACGGCGGTCATCACGATTTCACTCATGCGCCCGACGAACTGCGCTCCCTGCTGACCCGATGGCGATGAGCGCAGTGCTGAGGGCAGCGCCGTCAAGGAGCGGGGAGGAATTCGAATGAGTGGCGCAGCCACCGATATCGCGGTTGTCGGAATGTCCTGCCGTTTCCCCGGTGTGNGTAATCCGGCCGAGTTCTGGCGCCTGCTGGTCGACGGCGGGTCGACGATCGGGCGTCTGCCCGAGCACCGGGCCCCTGGCCCACAGGCCGGGTCGCACCCGGATGCCGTCACCGTCACCTCGGGGTCGTTCCTCGACTCCGTCGACACCTTCGACGCCGAGTTCTTCTCGATCGGGTCGGCGGAGGCGGCGGCGATGGACCCCGTGCAGCGACTGGGACTGGAGCTCGCCTGGGAGGCCGTGGAGGACGCCCGGATCGCGGCGCCCAACCTCGCCGGCCGGGAGATCGACGTCCTGGTCGGCGCCGCGTCCTCCGGGTACGACGTCCTGCGCCGGCTGACCGGCAGCGACCGGGACGACCACTACGCCGCGATCGGTTCCAGCGGCGCGCTGATCGCGAACCGTATCTCGGGCCTGCTGGACCTGCGCGGCCTGAGTCTCTGCGCGGACTCGGGTCAGTCCTCGTCGCTGGTGTCGTTGGCGTTGGCCTGCGACCGGATCCGCGGTGGTGCGACCGACGCGGCGCTCGTCGGCGGTGTGAACCTGATCGTCGACCCGGAGGCGGGCCTGGGGATTGCGAACCTGGGCGTCCTGTCGCCCGAGGGGCGCTGCAGCCCCTTCGACGAGCGGGCCGGCGGCTACGTCCGGGGTGAGGGCGGGGTCTTCGTGCTGCTGAAGCGGCTCGACCTCGCGCTGGCCGACGGTGATCGCATCTACGCCACGGTCCGCGGCTGGGGAGTCGGCAACGGTGGCGCGTCGGCGCGGATGCCGGATCCAAGCCCGCAGGGTCAGGCGGCGGCCGTGCTGTCCGCCCTGCGCAGCGCGGACGTCGCGTTCGACGGCATCGACTACGTCGAGGCACACGGCACCGGCACCCGACGCGGAGATCCGGNGGAGCTTGCCGGTCTGCGCGAGGTGTTTCGGCAGACCGGCCGCGGGCGCCCGCTGGTGATCGGGTCGGCGAAGGCGAACGTCGGCCACCTGGAGCCGGCCGCGGGCATCGTGGGCTTCGTCAAGGCGGTGCTCTGCCTGCGTCACGCCCACCTGGTCCCGACGCCGAACTTCCGGTCGCCGAACCCGGACGTGGCGGACTTCGACCGGGACTTCGAGGTCCTGTGCGCGGCGCGGCCCTGGCCGGAGGAGGCGGGTCGGCCCAGACGGGCAGGGGTGTCGGCGTTCGGAATGGGCGGCACGGTCGCCCATGTGGTTCTCGACGAGGCGTGCGGGGCGGAGACGACGCCCGGCGGGCCGCGGCCCAGCGGGCAGGTGCCGGACGCGCGCGCCGCGGTCGCCGGTCCGGCCGGCGTGCAGCGGGGCGGGGTGCTGCCCTGGGTGCTCTCGGCCCGGTCGGAACCGGCGCTGCGCGAGCAGGCGGCGCGGCTGCGCGCCTTCGTGGCGGCGGACTCGTCCCTGTCGGACGTCGACGTGGCCGCGTCCCTGGTGTCGACGCGCGCGTTGTTCGAGCACCGGGCGGTGGTGCTCGGCGGCGACCGAGCCCAGCTGCTGGCCGGCCTGGACGGACTGGCCGCGGGCGAGGACTCGGCGTGGGTGGTGCGCGGGGTGGCCGACGCCGCGGCGGGGCCGGTCGTCCTGGTGTTTCCCGGCCAGGGGTCGCAGTGGGAGGGCATGGGCCGGCGGCTGTACGCCGAGTCGAAGGTCTTCGCGCAGGGAATCGACGACTGTGCGCAGGCACTGGCGCCCTGGGTCGACTGGTCGCTGGTGGATGTGGTGACCGGCGCGGACTCCACGCCGTGGCTGGACCGGGTGGACGTCGTCCAGCCGATGCTGTTCGCGCTGATGGTGTCGCTGGCACGGGTGTGGCAGTCCTGGGGAGTGGTGCCCGACGTCGTGGCGGGGCACTCCCAGGGTGAGATGGCGGCCGCGTGCGTCGCGGGTGCGATCCCGCTGGCGGACGCGGCCCGGCTCGTCGTGCTGCGCAGTCAGGCGCTGCGCGTGCTGTCCGGTCTGCGCGGCGGGATGTGCGCGGTCTCGGCGCCCCTGGAGTGGGTGCGCGGCCGGCTGGAGCGGTGGCCCGGTCGGCTCGGCGTGGGCGCGGTGAACGGGCCGTCGTCGGTGGTGGTCTCCGGGGACGGCGCGGCGTTGGACGAGTTCGCCGCCCTGGCCGCCGCCGAGGGCGTGCGGGCGGGGCGGGTCAGGATCGACTACGCGTCGCACTCCCACCATGTGGACAGCGTCCGTGATCAGATGCTGGCGGACACCGCGACTCTGGTGCCCCGCGCCACTGCCGTGGAGTTCCACTCCACGGTGACCGGCGGGCCGCTCGACACGCAAGCCCTCGACGGCTCGTACTGGTACGACAACCTGCGTTCNCCAGTGCTGTTCGGTGCGGTGATCGAGCGGCTGATGCGTGAACGCGGCGGCGTGTTCGTCGAGGTCGGCCCGCATCCCCTGCTGACGGTGGCGATGGCGGAGACCGCGGACGCGCTGGTCGCCGCCCCACCCGTGGTGGCCACCCTGCACAAGGACGACCCGGGGGTGAGCCGGATCCTGGAGTCGCTGGCCGAGCTGCACGTGCGGGGAGTGCCGGTGAACTGGGACGCGGTGATCGCCGCGGATCGGCCGCGCCGCGTCGACCTGCCGACCTACCCGTTCCAGCGACGACGTCACTGGCTCACGGCGGGCGAGGACGCCGGCGCCGCCCCTTGCAGCGCCGCAGCTGTCGCCGTGTTCGTGGGCGCGGCGGCGTCCCCGTCGCCGTCCGGGCCGGCGACGCCGGAGCGCTCCGCCGCGGCGGCGGGGCTCGACTCCGAGTCGGCGGTGCTCAGGCTCGTGTGCGCGGAGACGGCGGCGGTACTGGGCCGCCGGGGAGCGGGCCCGACCGGCGCCGAGCTCGCGGCGAGGGCGACGGACACCTTCAAGGATCTCGGGTTCGACTCCGCGATGGCGGTGCGGCTGCGTAACCGGCTCACCGCGGCGGCCGGGGTCCGGCTGTCCGCGACCGCGGCGTTCTCCCATCCCACTCCGCACCTGCTTGGCCGGCACATTCACGCCCTCCTCCAGCCCGCGGAGCCGGACCTCCCGGAAACGCCGCGGGGAGATATCCCGGAAACGGAGGCGGGAGATGTCTCGGAGGCGTGCCGGGACAGTGACCTCTACGAACTGATTGACCGCGGATACGTCTAGTGCCGGTGCCGCGCGCGTGAAGACGGGTGCGCCACCTCTTCGTCAGACACCTCAATTCCTGTCATCTGTTCGTCCTGACCGTCAGGGAGACCGACGTGGAGGAAGTCGACAAGATCCGGTCCTATCTTCGCCGTGCCGTCGGCGACGCGCAGGCGCTGCGCCGACGGGTACACGAACTGGAGGAGGCCGCCCGCGAGCCGATCGCGGTCGTGGGGGTGGGCTGCCGGTTCCCGGGCGGGGTGGCCTCGCCCGAGGACCTGTGGCGCCTGGTGGCCGACGGGGTGGACGCGATGGGTGGCTTCCCACTCGACCGTGGCTGGGACGTCGACGCCGTGTACGACCCGGATCCCGAGGCCCTGGGCAGGACCTACACCCGCTGCGGCGGATTCCTGGCCGACCTCGCGGAGTTCGACGCGGAGTTCTTCGGGATCAGTCCGCGTGAGGCGCTGGCCATGGATCCGCAGCAGCGGCTGATGCTGGAGACGTCGTGGGAGGCGCTGGAGCGGGCGGGGATCGACCCGGCCGCGTTGCGGGGCTCGAACACCGGCGTGTTCACCGGGATCTACGCCGTCGACTACGGCCCGCGGATGGGCGGCGGGGCGGCCGGCGAGGTCGAGGGTTTCGCGATCTCGGGAACGTTCACGAGCGTGGCCTCCGGTCGGGTGGCCTACGTCCTGGGCCTGGAGGGACCCGCGGTGTCGGTGGNCACCGCGTGCTCGTCGTCGTTGGTGGCCGTGCACCAGGNCGTGCGGTCCCTGCGTGCGGGGGAGTGCGGGCTGGCACTGGCCGGTGGGGTGTCGGTGCTGCCGACGCCCGGCATGTTCGTGGAACTCGCCCGCCAGCGTGGCCTGTCGGTCGACGGGCGTTGCAAGTCCTTCGCGCAGGCCGCCGACGGAACGGGCTGGGGTGAGGGCGCGGGTGTGCTGGTGCTGGAACGGCTCTCGGACGCCCGGCGGCACGGTCGTCACGTCTGGGCGGTGATCCGGGGTTCGGCGATCAACCAGGACGGGGCTTCCAACGGGCTGACCGCGCCCAGCGAACTGGCGCAGCGGCGGGTCATCCGCGCGGCGCTGGCCGACGCGGGCCTGTCCGGCGCGGACGTGGACGTGGTGGAGGCGCACGGGACGGGCACCGTGCTGGGCGACCCCATCGAGGCGGAGGCGCTGCTGGCCACGTACGGGGAGGACCACGACCGCGCCCGCCCGCTGTGGCTGGGGTCGCTGAAGTCGAACATCGGCCACACGCAGGCGGCCGCCGGCGTCGGCGGAATGATCAAGATGATCATGGCGATGCGCCACGAGGTGCTGCCCAGGACGCTGCACGTCGACCGTCCGACCCCGCACGTGGACTGGTCGACGGGCGTGGTGGAGCTGCTGACCGACGCGCGGAGGTGGCCCGGCGAGTCAGGACGGCCCCGCCGGGCGGGAGTGTCGTCCTTCGGCGTCAGCGGCACCAACGCGCACCTCATCCTCGAACAGCCCCCCGAGCCCGAGCACGTCGCGGCGGGCGTCGAGGCCGGGGCGGGCCCGGTGGCCGCTCCCGCGCAGGTGCCGTGGGTGCTCTCGGCGCGCTCGGAGCAGGCGATGCGCGCGCAGGCACGGCGGCTGCGGGACAGCGTGGCCGCGGGAACGCAGCTGTCGGTCGCGGCGGTGGGGTACTCGCTGGCCACGACGAGAGCCCGCTTCGACCACCGCCAGGTGGTGATCGGCGCGAACCGGGAGGAGCTGCTCGCCGGCCTCACCGCCCTCGCCGAGCACGGCCCGGACGGCGCCACCGCCGCGGCGTCCGCGGTCGCGTCGCCGACGGCCAGGACGGTGTTCGTCTTCCCCGGTCAGGGATCGCAGTGGCTGGGCATGGGCGCGGAGCTCTACGCGTCGTCTCCGGTGTTCGCCGAGCAGATCCGCGCGTGCGCGCAGGCGCTGGGGCCCTGGGTCGACTGGTCGTTGATCGACACCGTGTGCGGTGGGCCGCAGGCCGCCGACCTGGACCGCGTCGACGTCGTCCAGCCGACGCTGTTCGCGGTGATGGTGTCGCTGGACCGCGTCTGGCGGTCGCTGGGCGTGGAACCCGACGCGGTGATCGGTCACTCCCAGGGCGAGATCGCCGCCGCCCACGCCGCGGGCGCCCTGAGCCTCGCGGACGCGACCAGGATCGTCGCGCTGCGTTCCCGCATGTTGGCGAAGGTCGCCGGCGCCGGTGGCATGGCGGGGATCCTGCTGCCCGAACAGCGGGTGCGGAAGCTGCTCGACCGGTGGGATGACCGGATCGTGATCGGCGCCGTCAACGGGCCGAACTCCACCACGGTCTCGGGCGAGGCCGGCGCGGTGCGGGAGCTGGTCGCGCTCTGCGAGGCGCAGGGCGTGCGCGCGCGGTGGATCCCGGCGAGCGTCCCCGGACACTCGCCCCTGGTGGACCAGTTCGCCGACCAGCTCCGTGCCGAGCTCGCCGGGATCACCCCGCTGCCGACGTCGGTGACCTTCCACTCGACGGTCACCGGCGGACCGCACGACACCCGGGAACTCGACGCCGACTACTGGTTTCGCAACCTGCGCGAGCCGGTGCGCTTCCAGTCCACCATGGCCCGTCTGCTGGACGGGGAACGCAGCGCGGTCCTCGAGATCAGCCCCCACCCGCTGCTCGCGCTGAACATCCAGGAGATCCTCGACACCTCGCCCGCGACCGCGGGTCTGGTGGTGGGCACGCTACGCCGGGGCGAGGGTGGGCTGGCGCGGCTGTACCGGTCGGCGGCCGAGGCCTTCGCCGCCGGGGTTCCGGTGGCGTGGGAGGNGGCCTTCGCGGGCTGGGACGGNGGATGGGTGGACCTGCCCACCTACGCCTTCCAACGACGGCGCTACTGGCTGACCACCCCGTCCGAGACCACCGCCCGCGACACCTCGGACCATCCTCTGCTCGACGCGGTGATCGATCTGCCCGGTGACGCGGCGGGCGGCGCCCTGGTGGGCAGCNGACGCCTGTCGCCGCAGCAGCACGCCTGGCTCGCCGACAACCCTGTCCACGGCGCCCTGGTGGTGCCGGCGACGGTGGTGATGGAGCTTGCGCTCTGGGCGGCACGTCGGGCGGGCGCCGAGGTCGTCGACGAGCTCACCCTGGAGGCTCCGCTCGTGCTGTCCCGCGCCGCCGAGCGGGAACTGCGGGTCGTCGTCGACGACGCGGGGGCGTTCAGCGTGCACTCGCGGGCCGAGGGCGAGACCGTGTGGACCCGCAACGCCGTCGGGGTCCTCGGCGCCCCCGGGCCCGGAACCGGCCCGGACCGCGGTGCGGCCGACCTCGCTTCCTGGCCTCCGGCCGGTGCCGTCGAGATGCCCGTGGACGACGCGTTCGCAACGTCGGTCGCGTCGGGCGTGGACGCCGGGGCACGCGGTGTGCGGCGGGCCTGGCAGCGCGGGGACACCGTGTTCGCCGAGGTGGAGCTGCCCCCGCCGCCCTCCACCGGGCAGGGTCGGTTCCAGATCCATCCGGCGCTGCTGCACGCGGCGCTGCTGGCGACCGGCCTCGGACGCCTCGTCGAGGGGTCCGCCGCCGACGGCTGGCTACCAGCGCGCTGTGCGGGGCTTCGCCTGCACGCGGGTGGTCCGGACACGGCCGGTTCGACGGTCCTGCGCGTGCGCCTCGCTCCCACGGGGCAGGCCGGCGACAACCAGCTGTCGGTGGACCTCGCGGACGAGCACGGCGCCGCCGTGGGCGGTGTCGACGCGTTGACCGTGCAACCGGTGGATCGCGACCAGCTGACCGCGTTGAGCTTCGACCGTCGGGACTCCCTGTTCCGGGNCGACTGGTCACCGCTTCCGGTTCCGGTTCCGCCGGCGTCCGCGTCGGCGGGAAACCGGTACGCGGTAGTGGGGGCGCCGCAGCCGGGCGCCGCCTGGCCGCCGCCTGGCGGGGTCCGCGACGCGCAGGCCTACGCCAGCCTCGCGGAGCTCGCCGCGGCCGGCCGGGAGGTGCCCCCCGTCGTCCTGGCGAGCGCGGCGGGTGTGGCCGGCGCCGACGACGCGGGCGACACGCCCGCGGCCGTCGGGCGGGCCGTTCACCAGGTGCTGCGGTGGGTGCAGGACTGGCTCGCTGACGACCGGTTCGCCGATGCGCGCCTGGTCGTCGTGACGCGCGCCGCCATCCAGGACGAGCAGGTGTCCTCTGTCGATCCGGCGGCGACAGCGGTCTGGGGGCTCGTCCGCTCGGCGCAGACCGAGAACCCGGGGCGTTTCGCGCTGGTGGACACGGACGACTCGCCCGCCTCGTGGGCGTGCCTACCGGCGGCGGCCGCCACCGGAGAGCCCCAGCTCAGGATCCGCGCGGGCGCACTGAGCCGCCCCCGTCTGGCGCAGGTGCACCGCGGCACCCAGCCCGGTGGCAGCCGGGACGGGTCGGGCGAGCAGGCCGTCGACGGGCCCGACCTCACGTCCGGGACGGTGTTGATCACCGGTGGCACCAGTGGGTTGGGCGCGCTGCTGGCGCGGCACCTCGTGCGGCGCCACGGAGTGCGCCGGCTGGTGCTGACCAGCCGGCGCGGGCAGCGGGCTCCCGGCGCGAGCGCCCTGCGCGACGAGCTGGTCGGGGCGGGGGCGCACGTCGAGATCGTGGCGTGCGACGTCACGAGTCGGCAGGCCGTCGCCGAGCTGATCGCGGCGGCGCCGCCCGAGTCTCCGTGGACAGCGGTCGTGCACTGCGCGGGCGTGCTGGGCGACGGGGTCGTCGCGGCGCTGACCGGGCAGCAGGTGGACGCGGTGCTGGCGCCGAAGGTGCATGGAGCCTGGCACCTGCACGAGGCGACCCGGCATCTCGACCTGTCGGCGTTCGTGCTGTTCTCCTCGATCGCGGGGGTGCTCGGCACGGCGGGACAGGCCAACTACGCGGCCGCCAACGCGTTCCTCGACGGGCTGGCCCAGGCCCGGCGGGCCGAGGGGCTGGCGGCCAGCTCGCTGTGCTGGGGTTTCTGGGCCCAGCGCAGCGAGATGAGCGCCGAACTCGACGAGGTGGACGTCGAACGCCTGGCACGGCAGGGCGTCCTGCCGATGGCCTCGCACGAGGGTCTCGCGTTGTTCGACGCCGCGCTCGCCCTCGACGAGCCGGTTCTGGTACCCGCCCGGCTGCACCTGTCTCCGTCGGATGCGGCGCGGACCGGCGGCGGGCCGCCGCTGCTGCGCGACCTGCTGGGCAGCCCCGGTGCCGGTGCTGGCACCGGCACCGGCGGTCCTGGCGAGCGCGGACCGGCCGACGCCGGCCTGGCCCAGCGGCTGGGCGCGCTGCCGATGGCCGACGCGGAAGCCCCGCTACGCGATGCCGTGCGGGAGCAGACCGCGCTCGTTCTCGGCCACGCCGACGCCGGGCGGATCGGCCCCACCATGGCCTTCAAGGAGCTCGGGATCGACTCACTCACGGCCCTGGAACTGCGGAACCGGCTGATGGCGATCACCGGCCTGACGCTGCCCGCCACGCTTGCCTTCGATCATCCAACCCCGAACGCGGTCGCCGAGTTCCTCAACGTCGGCCTGCATCCGGGCTCCGAGCGGGAGACCGCGGCCGAGAGCCTGGCCCGGGAGATCGAGCATCTCGGCGCCCGNCTGTGGGGCGTCTTCGAAGATCTCGCACCACCTGACCGGACCACCATCACCACCGCGCTCGGTGAGCTGCAGAGCCGGCTGCGCGCGAAGGTCGCCGACTCGTCACCGGTCGGGGTCGTCGACCGGATCAGTTCGGCGTCCGCCCATGAACTGCTCGCGCTGCTCGACCACGAGCTCGGCTAGGGGAGAACGATGACACACGACAACAACGGCGAGGTTCTCGACTACCTCCGGCGAACATCGATCGAGCTGGTCGAGACCCGTCGACGGCTGGGGGAGCTGACGCGGNCCGCCGCCGAACCCACCGCGGTGGTGGGAGTCGCCTGCCGCTTCCCCGGCGCGGTGAACTCACCGGAGGCGCTGTGGAACCTGGTGGCGGCCGGCGAGGACGCGGTGGGGGACTTCCCCGAGGACCGCGGCTGGGACCTGGAGGGGATGTACGACCCGGATCCGAACCGGCCGAACACCTGCTACACCCGCTCCGGCGGGTTCCTGCCCGACGCCGGTGACTTCGACGCGGAGTTCTTCGGGATCAACCCGCGCGAGGCGCTGGCCGCGGACCCGCAGCACCGGCTGCTGCTGGAGACCTCGTGGGAGTCCCTGGAACGCGCGGGTATCGACCCGCACTCGCTGCGGGGAAGCAGCACCGGTGTCTTCGCCGGGCTGGNGTACTTCGGCTATGGAAACCACTTCTTCACGCCTGAGATCATCTCGGGCTACGGGCAGACCGGTTCGCTGCTGAGCGTGGCGTCGGGTCGCATCTCGTACGCGCTCGGCCTGGAGGGACCGGCGGTGTCGACCGACACGGCCTGCTCCTCGTCGCTGGTGGCGGTGCACCAGGCGGTGCAGTCGCTGCGTCAGGGCGAGTGCACGCTCGCTCTGGCCGGGGGTGTCACGGTCGTGGGCACCCCCCAGGTGTTCCGGGAACTCTCGCGTCACCGGGGACTGGCGGTGGACGGCCGGTGCAAGGCCTTCGCCGACGCCGCGGACGGCGCCGGGTTCTCGGAGGGCGTCGGGGTTCTGGTCCTGGAGCGGCTGTCCGACGCGCAGCGCAACGGTCACCGCGTCTGGGCGGTGATCCGCGGGTCGGCGGTCAACCAGGACGGGGCGTCGAACGGCCTGACCGCACCGAACGGTCCGTCGCAGCAACGGGTGATCCGGGCGGCGCTGGCGAACGCCCGGTTGCGAGCCGCGGACGTCGACGTGGTGGAGGCGCACGGGACCGGGACGACGCTCGGCNACCCGATCGAGGCGCAGGCGATCCTGGCGACCTACGGGCAGGACCGGGACGCGGCCGACCCGCTGTGGCTGGGGTCGCTGAAGTCGAACATCGGTCACGCGCAGGCCGCCGCCGGCGTGGGCGGCATCATCAAGATGATCATGGCGATGCGGCACGGGACGATGCCCGCGACCCTGCACGTGGATCGCCCGACGACCCACGTCGACTGGTCGGCCGGTGCCGTGGAGCTGCTGACCGAGGCCAGGCCGTGGCCGAGCACCGACGAGCGGCCCCGGCGGGCGGGTGTCTCCGCCTTCGGCATCAGCGGAACCAACGCGCACGTGATCCTGGAACAGGCCCCCGCGGAGCCCACCGCGCCCACCGCGCCCGACGCGGCCACCCGGCCGGCGNCCGGTCCGGCGCTCGGCGGGGTGGTGCCCTGGGTGGTGTCGGCCCGCTCGGAGCAGGCGCTGCGGGCCCAGGCGGACAAGCTGCGCGACCTCGCCGTGACCCGGCCTGACCTGGACGTCGCCGATGTCGGATGGTCGCTGGTGTCCGGCCGCGCAGGCCTCGACCACCGCGCGGTGGTGCTCGGACGTGACCGCGAGGAGCTGGCCGACGCCCTGCGGTCCCTCGCCGAGGGCACGCCGTCCACCACGGCCGTCCGCGGTGTCGCCGGCGGCCTCGGCGACACCGTGTTCCTTTTCCCGGGGCAGGGGACACGGTGGGCCGGGGCGGCCCGGCCGCTGTACGACACGTTCGACGTCTTCGCCTTCGCCCTCGACGAGGTGTGCGCGCGTTTCGACTCGCACCTGCCCTTCGACCTGCGGTCCCTGCTGCTCGCCGACGAGTGCGCGCCCGAGCTCGCCGGCCGGACCGACCTCGCGCAGCCGGCGTTGTTCGCGCTGCAGGTCAGCCTCTACCGGCTCCTGGTGACCTTCCTCGGGACGCCGGACCGGCTCGTCGGCCACTCGATCGGGGAGATCGCCGCCGCGCACGTGGCCGGAGCCCTGGACCTCGACGACGCGGCGCGACTCGTGGCCGCCCGCGGCCGGATCATGCAGACGCTCGACGAGCAGGGCGCGATGGTGGCGGTGCGTCTCTCCGAGGCCGCGGCGAGCGCCCTGCTCGACGGGTACTGCCGGGTGGGCATCGCCGCCGTGAACGGTCCGGAGTCCGTGGTGCTCTCGGGCAGCCGCGCCGAGGTCGTCGAGCTGCGGGAGCGGCTCGTCGCCGGCGGCACGTCGGCGACGCTGCTCGGCGTCGACCATGCGTTCCACTCGCCGCTCATGGAACCGATCATGGCCACGTTCGAGGCGTCGATCGGCACGCTGCGCCCGGGCAGCCTCTCGATCCCGGTCGTCTCATCCCGCACGGGCCGCGAGATCACGGCGCAGGAGCTGACGTCCCCCGAGCACTGGGTGCGCCACGTGCGGGAACCCGTGCGCTTCTTCGACGCGGTCGAACGCGCCCGCACGGCCGGAGCAGACGTCTTCGTCGACGTCGGCCCCGGTTCGACGGTCGCGGGCATCGTCCGGGAGGCCTGCACCAGCGCCGGCGTGGACGGCGCGGTGGTCCTGTCCACGTCGCGGCGGGACCGCGGCGCGGTGGCGGCGCTCGTCGGCGCGCTGGCCGAGCTGCATGTCCGGGGCGGGGTGGNGGACTGGGCGGCCTGGTTCGGGTCGCGCTGCCAGGTGGACCTCCCGACGTACGCGTTCCAGCGGCGGCGGTACTGGCTGGACTTCCAGGCCGGCGCGGGCACGGCCGACGTCACCGACGCGGGGCTCGACGCGGCCCGGCACCCGCTCCTGGGAGCGGTGGTGGAACACCCCGGCACCGGTGAGGTGGTGTGCACCGACCGGTGGTCCCTGCGCACCCACGGCTGGCTGGCCGATCACGCCGTGTTCGGCGCCGTCGTCCTTCCGGCGACGGCCCACCTGGACCTGGCGCTGTGGGTGGGCGACCTCGTCGGCTGCGCGACGGTGGAGGACCTTTTGCTGGAGGTCCCGTTGCTGCTTCCCGCCACGGGAGACGTGCAGGTGCGGGTCGTCGCCGGTGCGGCGGACGAGGACGGACGCCGCGAGGTGCGGGTGTACTCGCGTGCCGGCACGCAGGCCGGGACGGAGGGCGGCTGGACCCGGCACGCGACGGGGAACCTGGCACCGGCCGCGCCGCCGGNCACCGAGTGGACGCGGGACGCGCGAGCCCTGGCCGTGTGGCCACCGGTCGGCGCGCGGCCGCTCGACATCGACGGACTGCACGACAGCTTCGCGGCCGCGGGCTTCGACTACGGTCCGGCGTTCCGCGGACTACGGGAGGTGTGGCGGCGCGACGACGACCTGTTCGCGACGGCCACGCTGCCGGCGGACGCCGACGGCGCGGCCACCGGCGTCGCCGCCGGTGGGTCGACGGGCGGCCCGGACGGCCACGGGTTCGTGCTGCATCCGGCACTCATCGACGCGGCACTGCAGACGGTGGTGGCCGGCGGGGTCGTCGAGGTGGGCGAGGAACGGGGATCCATGCCGTTCCAGTGGTCCGGGGTGGAACTGGCAGGACCGTGCGGCCCGCACGTGCGGGTCCGCGTTCGCCCGCTCGGGGAGGGGGCCGTGTCCGTCGTGATCGCAGACGAGCACGGTCGCCCGGTCGCGCACGTCGCGGCGCTGACCTTTCGCCCGGCGGTTGCCGAGCAGGTCCGTGCGGTGCGCGGCGGGCAGGACCGCGCGCTGTTCGCCCTGCAGTGGCGGCCGGTGGAGCCGGCCGAGCCGGCGGCGACCGACCGCGAGCGGTGGGCTGTCGTCGGGGCGAGGCACGGGTTGGCCTCCCGGCTTGTCGGGACGGGTGACGCGCAGGTTGTGTTCCACGAGTCGGTCGACGACCTCCTCGCGCAGCCGGTGGTGCCCCGCCACGTCGTCCTGTGCCTGGACGACCAGCTCGGCGGCCCCCCGGACGTCGGCCTGGACGTCGGCCTGGACGTCGGCTCGCGGGTCGGCCGGGACGGAGTCCTGGCCGGCGACCCGGATCCCCTCGCCGCCGTGACGGCCGCGGGCACCCAGGTGCTCGGCTGGGTCCAGCGCTTCCTCGCCGAGGAGTCGCTCGCCGCGTCCACGCTTGTGGTCCTGACCCGGTTCGCCCAGCTCGCCGGCGGATCCCGCGGTGTGGAGAGCCTTCCCGGCGCGTCCGTGTGGGGTCTGCTGCGTTCCGCCCAGACGGAGCATCCCGGCCGGTTCCGACTGGTGGACATCGACGACGCGCCGGCGTCCTGGGAAGGTTTCCCGGACGTGCTGGCCCGCGGTGAGGACCAGCTGGCGGTGCGGGACGGGCGCTGCCTCGCCCCGCACCTGACGTCGGCCGCGCCGCCCACCGGTCTGCTTGAGCCGCCGCCGGCCGGAGCCTGCCGACTGGGCATCACCGACAGGGGGACGCTGGAGAACCTGACCTGGGTGCCCGCGCCCGAGGCGCAGGCCGCGCTGACGAGCGGCCAGGTGCGTCTCGCCGTGCACACCGCCGGGCTCAACTTCCGCGACGTCACGATCGCACTGGGCCTGGTCGACAGGACCGCCCTCGACGCCGGGCTCGGCAGCGAGGGCGCCGGTACGGTGCTGGAGGTCGCGGACGACGTCCGCGACCTCGCGCCCGGCGACCGGGTGATGGGCATCTTCCCCGGTGCGTTCGGCCGGGTCGCCGTGGCGGACCACCGCCTGCTCATGCCGATCCCCGAGGGGTGGAGCTACGCCGAGGCGGCGTCCGTGCCGGGTGCCTTCCTCACCGCCTACTACGCGCTGTTCGAGCTGACCCACCTCACCCGGGGGCAGCGCCTTCTCGTGCACGCCGCGGCGGGCGGGGTCGGGATGGCCGCGGTAGCGCTGGCGAAACACGTCCGTGCCGAGATCTACGCGACTGCGAGCCCGGCCAAGTGGCCCACCCTGCGTGCCCTCGGCCTGGACGACGAGCACCTGGCCTCGTCCCGGGACCTGGCCTTCGTGGACCGGTTCCTGTCGGCCACGGACGGCGCCGGCGTCGACGTCGTCCTGAACTCGCTCGCGCACCGCTTCGTCGACGCGTCGCTGCGCGTGCTGCCGGGTGGCGGGCGCTTCCTCGAGATGGGCAAGACCGACATCCGTGCTCCCCACCAGGTGGCCGCCGATCACCCCGGCGTCGGCTACCAGGCGTTCGACCTCTACGAGGCCGGCCCGGACCTGATCCACAAGATGTTCCGGGCCGTCATGGACCTGTTCGCCGACGGACTGGTGCAGCGGGGACCGATCTCCGTCTGGAACATCCGCGACGCCCGCCGGGCGATGCGCGAGATGAGCCAGGGCCGCACCATCGGAAAGGTCGTCTTCGAGGTGGGCGACGGCTTCGGCGGCGGGACGGTCCTGGTCACCGGCGGCACCGGCGGAGTGGGCTCGCTGCTGGCGCGGCACCTCGTCGCCGACCACGGCGTCCGCAGCCTGGTGCTGGCGAGCCGTCGCGGCATGGCGGCCGACGGGGCGGCCGAGCTGGTGGCGGACCTGCGCGGCGCCGGGGCGCTCGTCCAGGTCGCGCGGTGCGACGTGGCGGACCGGGACGAGATGGCGGCGGTGCTCGCCGGCATGCCCCCCGGCTACCCGCTGACGGCGGTCGTGCACGCGGCCGGTGAACTGGCGGACGGCACCGTCGAGTCGCTGTCCGCCCGCGGCCTCGAACGCGCGCTGCGGGCGAAGGTCGGCGGGGCGGTCACTCTGCACGAGCTGGTCCAGGGGCGTCCCCTGTCGGCGTTCGTCCTGTTCTCCGCGCTGGCGGGCACGCTCGGCGTCGCCGGGCAGGCCAACTACGCGGCGGCGAACGGGTTCCTGGACGGCCTGGCCGCGCGACGCCGGGCCGCAGGACTCGTCGCAGTCTCGTTGTGCTGGGGCTGGTGGGAGCAGCGCAGCGGCATGACCGGGGGACTGGGCCAGGCCGACTTCGCCCGCATCCAGCGTCTGGGTGTCGCCGCGATGCCGACGGCGCAGGCACTGGCGTTGTTCGACGCCGCCAGCACCCACGACAACCCGGTCCTCATCCCGGCCCGGCTGGACGTCGCGGCGCTGCGCGAACGGCCCGACGGTGAGGTGCCGGCGCTGCTGCGACACCTCGTCGAAGCCGGCCGGCCGTCGCGTGCCCGCACCGCCGGGACCGGCAGGAGCCAGCCGCCCGCCGCGCTCGCCCTGACGGCCAGGTTGAGCACGCTTCCGGACGACGAGGGCCGCGCCGCCGTGCTGGACTGGGTCCGCGAGGAGGTCGCCGTCGTCCTCGGACATGCCGGCGGGACGGCCGTCGCCGCCGACCAGGCGTTCACCGATCTCGGGTTCGACTCGCTGACGTCGATCGAACTGTGCAACCGCCTGTCCGCCACGACCGGCCTGCGCCTGCCCTCGACCCTCGTCTTCAACTATCCGACGCCGCGTGAGCTGGGCGAGGAGGTCCTCGGCAGGGTGCGCGACGCGCAGGGCGCCCATCCGGGTGCGCAGCGGGCCGCGGACCCGAGCCCGACCTCGCCGGCGGACGAGGAGATCCGTGCGGTGCTGCGCACCGTCCCGATCGACCGGCTGCGCGAGGCCGGCGTCCTGGACCTGGTTCTCGAATGCGCGGACCCGGTTCGGACGGGCGCGGCCGACCCGACGACGCAGGCGTCCACCGACCCGGAGGGACGTGGGGCGATGTCCCTGGCGGCTCTCGTCGACCTGGTGCTAGAGGAAGGCAACGCGTGACATGAGCGACTCCACGCAACAGACGACGGACGACGCCCGGCGGGTCGAGCGGGCGCTGCGCACGCTGNTGGTGGAACGGGACCGTCTGCGCCAGGAGAACGAAGCCCTGCGCGCCGCGAGCACCGAGCCGATCGCCGTGGTGGCCATGGCCTGCCGCTATCCGGGCGGCGTCACCTCCCCCGAGCAGCTGTGGGAGATGGTCCGTGACGGACGCGACGTCGTGGGCGAGTTCCCGACCGACCGCGGCTGGCCGGACGTCTACAACCCGGATCCCGACGCCCCCGGCGGTTCGTACGTGCGTCAGGGCGGATTCCTGTCCGACNTCGCCGACTTCGACTCCGACTTCTTCGGTCTCACTCCGCGGGAGGCGCTGGCGACCGATCCGCAGCAGCGGCTGCTGCTGGCGACCTCCTGGGAGGTCCTCGAACGGGCCGGTATCGTCCCCGCGGACCTGCGCGGAGCCGAGGTCGGCGTCTTCGCCGGGGTCAGCTCCTCCGAGTACGGCGCCCGGTTCGCGGCGGCGAACGGGCACGAACTGGAGGGCTACCTGCTGCGCGGCAGCGCGCCCAGNGTCGCCTCCGGTCGGGTGGCGTACCACCTGGGGCTGACCGGGCCGGCGGTGACGGTGGACACGGCGTGTTCGTCGTCGCTGGTGGCGCTGCACCTGGCCGTGCGGTCACTGCGCGCGGGAGAGTGCTCGCTCGCGCTGGCCGGGGGTGTGTCCATCATGGCGACCCCGGCGATCTTCGTGGAGTTCTCCCGCCAGCGCGCCCTGTCCCCGGACGGCCGGTGCCGGTCCTTCGCGCAGGGCGCGGACGGGACCGGGTGGGCCGAGGGAGCGGGTGTCCTGCTGCTGGAACGGCTGTCCGACGCGCGCCGGGCCGGCCATCCCGTGCTGGCGGTCGTCCGCGGCTCGGCGGTGAACTCCGACGGGGCCAGCAACGGCCTGAGCGCCCCGAACGGCCTGGCCCAGGAGAAGGTGATCCGCCAGGCACTGGCGGACGCCGGGGTCGCGGCGGCGACGGTGGACATGGTGGAGGCGCACGGCACCGGCACCTCGTTGGGCGACCCTATCGAGGCGGCGGCGCTGCTGGCGACCTACGGTCAGAGCCGCACGTCCGACCGGCACTCGCGCCGGCCGCTGTGGCTGGGGTCCATGAAGTCGAACATGGGCCATGCCCAGGCCGCCGCCGGGGTCGCCGGGGTGATCAAGACGGTGATGNCCATGCGGCACGGGNACCTGCCGCGGACCCTGCATGTCCAGGAGCCCTCCCGGTTCGTCGACTGGTCCACCGGGGCCGTCGAGCTGCTGGTCCAGGGCCGCGAGTGGGCCCGCGGCGACGATCCGCGGCGCGCCGCGGTGTCGTCGTTCGGGGTCAGCGGAACCAACGCCCACGTGATCCTGGAGGAGGAACCGCCNCCGGACCGCGGCGCCGAGATCGCCGCCACGGCAGATCCAGGTGGGGCGGACGGCGCGGACGTCGCGGCGCTCGGCGGATGGGTGCCGTGGGTGCTGTCCGGTCGGGGCGCGTCGGCCCTCGCCCGGCAGGCGGACAGGCTGCGCGACGTCGCCACCGACCTGGAGGACGACGTCGCTGACGTCGGGTGGTCGTTGGCNTCGCTCCGGTCGGCCTTCGAGCACCGCGCGGTGGTGCTCGGGCGTGATCGTGGCGAGCTGCGGGACGCCCTCACCTCGCTGCGTGACGGCGCGGAGTCGGCGCGGGTCGTGCGTGGTGTCGCCATGGAGAACAACGGGGTGGTGTTCGTCTTCCCGGGCCAGGGCTCGCAGTGGGCCGGGATGGGACGCGAGCTGTACGACAGCTTTCCCGCGTTCGCGCGGACCTTCGACGCGTGCGCGGCCGCGCTGGCGGAACGGGTCGACTGGTCGCTGCACGACGTGCTGCGCGGGGTGGCGGGAGCACCCGGCCTGGACCGCGTGGACGTGGTGCAGCCGGCGCTGTTCGCGGTGATGGTGTCCCTGGCCGACCTGTGGCGATCGTGGGGGGTGAGACCGGCCGCGGTGGTCGGCCACAGCCAGGGCGAGATCGCCGCCGCCTACGTGTGTGGCGCGCTGTCGCTGCGCGACGCCATGAAGGTCGTGGTGCTGCGCAGCAGGGCGCTGGTGGGCCTGGTCGGACGCGGCGGGATGGCCTCGGTCGNGCTGCCGGCGGACCTCGTGGCGCAGCGGCTGCGGCAATGGCAGGCCCAGCTGGGTGTCGGCGTCGTCAACGGGCCCCGTTCCGTGGTGGTGTCCGGCGAGTCCGACGCGCTCACCGAGTTTCTGGAGAAGGTGAAGGCCGACAGGATCGGGGCGCGGCAAATAGCCGTCGACTACGCATCCCATTCGCCGATGGTGGCCGACGTGCGTGCCGAGGTGCTCGAGGCGCTGGCAGGTCTTCGGCCCGAGACGTCGACGGTTCCGCTTTATTCGACCCTGCGGGGAGAAGTCATTGACACGGCCGAGATGGATGGTGCCTACTGGTATGACAACCTGCGGGAGAAAGTGCTCTTCTCCGCATCGGTCGGGCGCCTGATCGAGGATGGCTTCCGGGTCTTCCTCGAGGTGAGTCCCCACCCCGTCCTGGCCGTCCCGGTCCAGGAGATGATCGAGGAACGCGACGACGCGGTGGTACTGGCGTCGTCCCGGCGGGACCGCGACGCGGCGGAGACGCTGCTGGGCTCGCTGGCCCAGCTGTACGTCCGCGGCACGAGCGTCGACTGGAGGGCGCTGTTCGGGACGCGCCGGCGGGTGGATCTTCCGACGTACGCGTTCCAGCAGCAGCGGTACTGGCTGGACTCCTCGTCCGCACCCGCACCGGTGGTCTCGCCCGTGACCTCGCCGTCCACCGACGAGGAGCGGCTCGTTTCCTTCCCGGAGCGGCTCGTCTCGCTCTCGGCGGGCGAGGCGTCGCAGGTCGTGCTGGAGCATGTGCTGCACACGATCGCCGTCGTCCGGGGGCAGCCGAGCGGGGAGGTGGTCGGACCGGACCAGGACTTCCGGGATCTCGGGTTCGACTCCCTGCTCTCGGTGGAGCTGAGCAAGCGGCTGGCGGCGTCGACCGGGCTGCGCCTGCGCGCGAACCTGGCGCTGCGCCACCCGACGCCGAACCTGATCGCCGGCCACATCATGTCCTCGATCGCCGACCGCGGCAGGGGGTGACCGCACCGCGTCCCGCGGCGCCAGCGCGCGCTGGTCGAGAACCACGTTCATGCCGGTCCGTTCGTCCACCGAGATCCTGATCCCTCGTCCCGTCGTTCCTTCATCGCCTTCCTCCTTCGTCCGTTCGCACCTTCGTTCCCAGTTCGGAAAGGCGGCGGAAGCCTGCCGTGAAGTCGGCCCCCAGGATTTCTTCTCTAGGAGATGATCTGTATGCGAAGCTTCGACGCGACCGCCGCCCAGAAGGGACTGTGGCTGGCCGAGAACATGGCCCCCGAAACGCTGAACCACGCGCTGTTCATGTGGGATGTGGACGGCGAACTGGACGCGGCGGCCATGGCATCCGCGTTCCGCCACGTGCTGGACGAGGCGGAGGTGCTGCGGGTCACCTTCGTCGACGACGGCGGCGACGGGCTGCGGCAGGTGGCCCGGGAGCTCGGAGACTGGCAATCGTTCTTCCTGGATCTGAGCACCGAGCCCGATCCGCCGGACGCCGCCCGAGCGGCCCTGGCCGACGTGGTGGGGCGGCCCTTCGATCTGGAGCGGGATCTGCTGGTCCGGCTGGGCGTGATCCGACTGGCGCCAGCCCNCTCGCTGGTGGTGATCGCCTATCACCATCTCGTGTCCGACGGGTACGGCGCGGGGGGCCTGTTCTCGCGCCGCCTCGCCGAGGTGTACACGGCGCTGGTGCGCGGCACGCGGGTCCCCGAACTGCCGCGCCGGTGGGACGTCGAGACGCTGGCGGCCGAGGAGGCGGCCTACCGGGCCTCGCCGGCGTTCCGCGAGGACACCGACTTCTGGCGTGAGTACCTGGCCGCCCCGGTGCCGGTCGCCAGGGTGCCGCGCGTCGCCCTGTCCGAGCCGATGCGCCACGCGATGTCCGAGCCGATGAGCGAGGCCGACCGCTGGTCGCCCGTGGCCGAGTCCATCGGCATGGTGAGCCNGACGCTGAGCGTCGCGCGGGCCGAGGCCGACGAGTGGGCCGCGACGGCGAGATCCCTGGGCGTGTGGATGTCGTCGCTGCTGGCCGCGGCCGCGGCGGTGTACTTCCGGCACCGGCTCGACCAGCCCGAGTTCCACTTCTCGCTGGCCGTGGGCAACCGGACCGGCGCCATGGGCACGACTCCCGCCCTGGCGGTCAACGTCGTGCCGTTGCGCGCGCGGGTGTCGCTCGACGCCACGTTCGCGCAGGTCGCCGACGCGATGGTCGACGAGACCTACGAGATCTCCGGGCACACCGCCTGCCACTACTCGGAGATCCAGCGTGCGGGCGGACGCGGTCCGACCGACCGCGGCAGTTTCGGCGCCGTCCTCAACGTCGTCGAATTCGTGGAACAACCCCGGTTCGGTGACAGCCCGGCGCGCTACGTCGGGGTGACGACCGGCGCCTTCGGCGAGCTGTCGATCGGCATCTACTCCGACGGCAGTGCCGACGGCGACCTGCTCCTGCGGCTGGACGCGCCGGCGAGCCTGTACAGCGCCGGGGAGCTCGGCTTCATGGGCGCGGAGCTGCTCGGGTACCTGCGCGCCGTCCTGGCCGCCGACGCGGAGCAGCCGATCGGCACGCTCAACCCGGTCGGCGTCCTCGATCCGGTCGGCGAGCCCGCGTCCGGATCCCCCCCGGCCTCCGTCGCCGGGCACCGGCAGCAGCCGACGGCGTCGGGCACGCCGGCCACGGCGCCGGCAGCACCGCGGCGGGCGCCGACGGTGGTGGACCTGTTCGCCCGGCAGGTCGAGCGGACGCCGGACGCCGTCGCGGTGGTGTCCGCGGACCGCAGCGTCACCTACCGGGAACTGGACGAGTCCTCCAGCCGTGTCGCCGCGGCCTTGCGACGTCGGCGGGTCGAGCCCGAGACGACCGTGGCGGTGGCGATGCCCCGGTCGGCGGACCTGGTCGTCGCCCTGCTCGCCGTGGTGAAGGCGGGCGGTGCGTACCTGGCGATCGACCCGACCGCCAGCGCGGCGCGGATCAGGTCGGTGGCCGGCGGAGTCCCGGTGGGTCTGCTGATCGCTGACGCGGGGACGGCCGACGCGCCGCGCGCCGTCCTGGACGTGCCGGCGGTCTCGCTGGACGACCTTCGCGGTGGTGGCGCCGGCGACGACAGCCGCGGCGGGCGCGACGATCTGGAGCGGGGCGGCGACGGCACGCCGGTCCGGTCGTGGCCGGACGCCCTGGTGACCGTGCTGCATGGCAGCGGCACGGACGNCACGAGCACCGGCGTCGCCGTCACGCACCGCAACCTTGCTGCTCTGGTCCAGGACGGGCGCTGGCGCGAGGGTGCCCGCGGCGCCGTGCTCTGGCAGGCCCCGCCGGACGTCGACGCGTTCGCGCTCCAGCTGTGGGCTCCGCTCGTCGGCGGCGGCCGGGTGGTCGTGGCCCCGCCTGGCGAGCTGGACGCCGACGCCCTGGTCACCGCGCGCGCGGCGGCCCAGGTTCACACGGTGCCGCTGGCGGCGGACCTGCTCCCCACGATCGCGGCGCGGCGACCCGCCTGCCTCGCCGACGTGCGTGAGGTGTGGACGGGAGGCGATCGGGTGCCCGCGGCCGCGGTCGAACGAGCCCGGGCCGGCTGCCCCGAGCTGACGATCGTCACCGGATTCGGGCCGCCGGAGACGACCGGGCTCGCCGCCGGCCGCCGGCTCACGCCGGACGATCCGCCCGTGGCCGCGGGCGACGTCGGCCATCCCGTCGACCACGTCACCCTCTACGTGCTGGGACCGGGGCTGGTCCCCGTTCCCCCCGGGGTGACCGGGGAGCTGTACGTGGCGGGGCCCGGCGTGACCCGCGGCTATCCCGGGCAGTCGGGGCGGACGGCGACGAGGTTCGTGCCCTGCCCCTTCGGCCCCCGCGGCGCACGCATGTACCGAACGGCGGACCGAGTGCGCTGGGCAGCCGGCGGCGGCCTCGAGTACATGGGCCCGGCCAACGGCCAGATCTGGATTCGTGGTGACACCGTCGAGCCGGCGGAGGTCGAGGAGGCGCTGGCGGCGCATCCCGACCTGGCCCAGGCGGTCGTGGTCGCGAGGAGGGACGGCGCCGGGGAGCAGCGGCTGGTGGCCTATCTGGTCCCGGCGCAGAGCGGAGCGGCCCTCGGCCCGGACTCGTCCGTCGCGGTGGCCGGCCCGTCCTCGGACGACCTGCGTCGCTTCGCCGCGCAACGGCTCACGGCGTCCGCCGTGCCGTCGGTGTTCGTGTGGGTGGATCGCCTGCCTGTGGCCGCCAACGGCCGGGTCGACCAGACGTCCCTGCCGGAACCCGACTTCGGGCACGGGACGTACCGGGCCCCCCGCAACGACACCGAGCGCACCCTGGCCAGGGCGTTCGCCGAGGTCCTCGAGCTGGAACGGGTGAGCATCGACGCCGACTTCTTCGATCTGGGGGGCAACTCGCTGCGCGCGGTCCGACTGGTGGGTCTGATCCGGGCCGAGCTGAACCTCGAGGTGTCCATCCGGACGTTGTTCGCGACCCGCACGATCGTCGGCCTCTCGGACAAGTGGGAGGGCCTGGCGCGGTCGAGCCGACCGGCTCTGCGCAGAAGGACCAGGGCGGGAGCGCTGCTGTGAGCACGGTCCGTCAGAGGCGGGACGTAGTGATCCACATGGATGGGAAAGGTGCGGTGACATGAGTAACGGCGACATGCGGGACGCGGGTGTCGACACCGACGTCGTGATCGCGGGTGCCGGNCCGACGGGTCTGATGCTCGCCTGTGAGCTGCGGCTGGCCGGCGTCGACGTGGTCCTGCTCGACCGGCTCGCGGGGCGCACGGGTGAGTCGCGAGCCGGCGGTATGCACTCCCGTACGCTGGAGGTGCTCGACCAGCGCGGGGTGCTGGACCGCTTCCTGGAGGCCGGCGAACTGCAGTCGGTGGGCCACTTCTCGGGGCTGTGGCTGGACTTCGACGCCTCGGAGTCCAGGTACGCCCAGCCGCTGATGGTGCTGCAGTCCGTCATCGAGCGACTCCTGGAAGAGTGGGCCGCCGAGCTCGGCGTCCGGGTGCGCTGGTCATCCGAGGTCTGTGGGTTCCGCGAGGACAGTGACGGCGTGACGGTGGAGTGGGGAACGGCACCNACGGCCCCCACGACGCTGCGCGCCCGTTACCTGGTGGGCTGCGACGGCGGGCGCAGCGCGGTGCGCAAGCTGGCCGGCATCGAGTTCCCCGGCACACCNGCGACCATGACCGCGCTGCTNGGCGACGTCGAGCTACCCGACCTGCCGGAGGACTACATCTTCATGCGGCGCTGCGAAGGCGGCCACTTCTCGGCGATCGCCTTCGAAGCCGGCTGGTACCGGGTCATCACCTCGGAGTACGACCGGGTCGCGGAGAACGGCGAGCCGGCGACGTTCGAGCAGCTGCGCGAGTCGCTGATCAGACTCGCCGGGACTGACTACGGCATGCGGGCCCCCCGGTGGATCTCACGGTTCAGCGACGCGGCCCGCCAGGCCGCCCAGTACCGCAAGGGCCGGGCACTGCTCGCCGGCGACGCGGCGCACATTCACTATCCGGCTGGCGGGCAGGGGCTCAACATCGGTGTACAGGACGCGGTCAATCTCGGCTGGAAACTCGCCTCGGTAGTGCGTGGCGGGGCTCCGTCCGAACTACTGGACAGCTATCACGCCGAGCGTCATCCGGTCGCGGAGCGGGTCCTGCGCAACACCCGGGCGCAGTCGGCCCTGGCACGTCCCGGTCCGCAGATGGACGCCCTGCGTGACGTGTTCAGTTCACTCATCGTGTTCGACGATGTCAACCGGCAGCTGAGCGGAATGCTGACGGCCCTCGACGTCCGGTATCCGGTCGGTGGCGGTCATCCGCTGGCGGGACTGCGCGTTCCCGACGCCGATCTCAAGACCTCCGAGGGCGAGACCAGCGTGCACCTGCTGCTGCACGCCGCCCGCGGCGTGCTGCTCGACCTGCAGGGCAGCGCGGAACTGGCGGCGGCCGCCCACGGCTGGGCGGACCGCGTCGATCTGGTCGAGGCACGCAGCGAGGACGCGTTCTGGCCGGTGCCCGTCGTCGGCGAGATCAGCGCCCCCGCCGCGCTGCTCATCCGCCCCGATGGCCACGTCGCTTGGGTGGCTGGCGCCGGCGACGCGGCTGACCTCGCCGCGCTGCGCACCGCTCTCCACACCTGGTTCGGCCCAGCCCGGTCAGGAGTCGCGGCCGCAGGGCCCGGGCGAGGCCCCGGGCGCACGACGTCGTCCTGATCGGGGCGTGGTTCCGGTGCGGCTGATCGCGGTCGTCGTTCTGTCCCGGCGACGGGACAGAACGACGACCGCTGTCGGGCCCCGGCCGCGTCAGCTCCTCGGACGCATCGGCTGACGCAGCCGCGGATGCGAACAGCTCTGCCGTGCTTGAAGGGCCCGGCGCGTGGGTCTATCTTTGCCGAATCGGCCGATGGAAATGCAGACATGCTCGGGTGCCGCTTATCTGGGTGTGGAGCAGTCCGATCAGTAGTGTGAATCACGTAGTTTCTTTCCAGGTCGGCGGGAGAATGTTCCATGAGTGCTCGCGAGTTCGACATCTACGATGTGGTCGGAATTGGTTTCGGACCTTCCAATCTTTCTCTTGCCGTCGCCCTGGATGAGTTCCGGGTCAATGGAATGGGGAACGTGTTCAGCAACATCTTCTTCGAGCGGCGGTCCTCCTTCGCCTGGCATCCCAGCATGCTGCTGCCCTCGGCGACCATGCAGATCTCCTTCCTCAAGGACCTCGTCACCTTCCGGAACCCGACGTCGAGTTTCAGCTTCGTCGCCTATCTGCACGAGTCGGNCCGGCTGCCGAGGTTCGTGAACAACCAGGACTTCTTCCCCACCCGTGAGGAGTTCCACCAGTACCTGGAGTGGGCGCAGGCACGGGTCGCCCATCGCGTGGCGTACGGCTCGGAGGCGAGGTCGCTGCGGCTGCCGGCCGGCGTCGGACCGGAGCGGGCGGACCGGCTGTGCCTCCAGGTCGCGGACGCCGCCAGCGGAACCAGCCGGATGGTCGAGGCCCGTAACGTGGTGATTTCCACGGGCCTGGTGCCGACGATGCCCGCGGGAGTTGAGCGGGGCGAGCGGGTCTGGCACAGCTCCGAGTTCCTGGAGAGGTTCCGCCGGACGAGCCCCGCGCGGATACGCCGGGTCGCGGTGGTCGGCGCGGGACAGAGCGCTGCCGAGATCACCCGCTTCCTGTACGACGANCTGCCCCACGCCGAGGTGTCGGCGATCATCCCGTCATACGGCTACTGCGTCGCGGACGACACCCCCTTCGCCAACGAGGTCTTCGACCCGGAGGCGATCGACGACTACTACTACGCCACCGAGCGGACGCGGGAGGCGCTCTGGCGGTACCACAGCAACACGAACTACTCCGTCGTCGATGACAGCGTGATCAGGGACCTCTATCGCCGCTCCTACGAGGACGACCTGCGCGACGTCGGGCGTCTTCGGTTCCTCCGCCTGACGAGAGTTGCCGGGGTGCGTTCCGTGGGTGCGCAGACCCGGGTCTCCCTCCGGGCGGGCATCGACGGAGACCTTCGCGACCTCGACGTGGACGTCCTCGTCTGCGCCACCGGCTACGCCGCCATGGAACCCACGGGTCTGCTCGGCGACCTCGACCAGTACTGCCTGCGCGACGAGGCGGGTCGGTACCGGATCGAGCGGGACTACCGCATCGTCACCGCGCCGGAGATGCAGTGCGGCATCTACCTGCAGGGCGGCACCGAACACACCCACGGCCTGTCCTCCTCGCTGCTGTCGAACATCGCCGTGCGAAGCGGCGAGATCATCGATTCGATCGTCGCCCGGAGCGCGGAGCGCACCGCGCCGTGCGCGGTTCTCGCCGAGGCCTGACCAGCTCGGACCCGACCGTGGGTTCCACGGGTACCGCGGTGCCCCCGACAGCCATCCCGATTCTGTTCCGATGGCACCGGCAGCGGGCCGCGCCATCGGCATTCACGTGAGGACTACCCATGTCTGTCTTCGACACCCCGTCTCGCATCGTCGCCACCCTGGAGCTTGTCACCGGCAACGCGCGCATCATCGCGACCAGCCGCGGGGACACGGTCGTCGACGTCCGTCCGACCAACCCGAACGACGACTCGGATGTCCAGGCCGCCAGCCAGACCCGCGTCGACTACGCCGACGGCGCGCTGCTGGTGCGGGGCCCGCGGACCCACTGGCTGGACTTCTCGCGCCGGACCAGGTCCGTCGACGTGACCATCGAGCTTCCGGTCGGGTCGCGGGTGGCGTGCGATGCATCCCTCGCGGACGTGACCAGCGTCGGTGAGCTGGGAGAATGCCAGGTCAAGACCTCCGTCGGGGCCATCCGGCTGGAGCGGTGCGGGCCGGTGCGGCTGCACACCGGGGGCGGCCATGTCGCGGTCGACAGCGTCGCGGGCAACGCCGACGTCAGCACCGGCATCGGCTCGGTGCGCATCGGTGCGGTCGACGGCGACGCGGTGGTACGCAACTCCAACGGCGCCACCCAGATCGGTGCGGCCGCCGGCCGCGTCGAGGTCCGCAACTCCAACGGCGACATCGACATCGATCGCGCGGTCGCCGGGGTCAACGCCCAGACGGCCAACGGCAGCATCCGGGTGGGCGGAGTCGTCGACGGCACGGTCTCGCTGCGCACCTCCACCGGGGACGTCGAGGTGGGTGTCGCCGCCGGCACCGCCGCCCGGCTGGACGTCCACACCGGACACGGCCACGTGCGCGACGAGCTGGGTGGCGCCGAGGCAGGCAAGGCCGATCGCCGGGCCGAGATCCGGGCGCGCACGTCCTTCGGCGACATCAGGGTGCACCGCGCCTGAGCGGCAGCGGGCAGCGGGCAAGGGCAGTCGATCGCCGCGGCGTCATCGTCGCGGCGTCGTCGCGCCGTCGCCGATCCACCGCGCCGGAGACCCGCCGGGCGGCCAGCGACGAGGCAGGCCCGGCGTCCCCGGGCCGCTGGACCGTACGAAGGGTCCAGAGCAGGCCCGGGTACGGGGCAGGTGCTCGTCTGGTGGCCTCCCGGCACGACGTGCGTCCGGTGGTTGTCGGAGGCTCCGCTAGCCGACCGAGTGGTCGCGCGGGACGGTGCAGCGGCGGATCACCCCGGCCACGGCGGGGGAGTCCTTCTGCAGGATCTTGCTGTGGTTGCTCGTCACCCTCGCGCCCACCTGCAGGTTGGGGTTGCGGGCGAGGACCGGGTCGAGCGCGGCCCGCGCCTCGCCCATCTCCTCCTCCTCCGCGCCGAGGTGAGCGCCGGTGGCCAGGATGTACCACATGGGGCNGGACACGCGATCAAGGACCGGCGCGAGGACCGCCGACATCTCGTTGCACTCGATGTTGACGTCCGCGTGCTGGTCGGCGCTCATCCGCGCGGCCAGACCCAGCCGGGCGGCGATGGGAAACAGCAGTCGCATCCGACGGAACAGCTTCCGGATCCGTTCCTCGGACTCCGCGCCGGTCAGGCCGTAGGGGATGGCGCCGTCCACGGCCACCACCGCCTCGACGCGGCCCGGATACCGGGCGGCCCAGTGCGCCGCGAGCATCGCCCCGTACGACCAGCCCACGAGGATCGGCCGCTCCACGCCCCTCGCGCGCAGGACGGCGTCAAGGTCCCGGACGCACGCCTCGAACGAGTAGTCGGCCGAGCGCTTCGACCTGCCGCGGGCGCGCTCGTCGTAGGTGATGTGCCGGTACTCGCCGCCCAGTTCCGAGATGACCTTCTGCCAGTGCTTCTGGTTCGCGTAGGAACCGTTGAGATACACCAGGGTGCGACCGGATCCACCGGTGTCGGCCACGTACAGGGTCGTGTCGTCGACCGGCACCATGCCGGTCCATGNGGGGTGCTTGGCAGACATGGCTGCCTCCTGTGTCAGGTCCAGTGGTGTGCGGGGGTGGCTGCGTGCGCGTCCTTGTTCACGCAACCTGCGCGTTGTCCACGTTCGCGCCGAGTCCCTTGAGGNCGGCGTAGGTCAGCTTGTCGATGCGTGCCCCGTCGAAGTTCACGGTGCGAATGGCATTGCGGTACTTCCGGCTGGTGCCCCGGAAGGACACGTCCCGCAGCGTCGCGCCGCGGAACGACACGTCCTCCAGCGCCGCCATGTCGAACCNCACGCTTATGAACGTGCCGCCGTCGAGGTTGAGGCCGCGCAGGTCGGCGTAGGAGAAGTCCACGCCGGTGAAGGTGCAGTGCGTCAGGGTAGTGCGCCTCAGGTAGGCCTTCTGGAAGCTGACGTCTGTGAGGGCGGCGTCGGTGAACCTCGTCTCCGCGAGCCCTGACGTGCTGAAGTCGNTGCGGACCAGCTGCGATCCGTGGAAGCTGGCCCGGGTGAAGTCGGNCATCGTGAGGTTCGCGTCGGTCAGGTTGGCGCCATCGAAGTTCGCCTCGGTGAGATCGCTGCTCCGGAACGAGCTTCCGGTGAGATCGGCGTGGGAGAAGTCCGAGCCGCGCAGCGCGCTCCNCTCGAACCGCCCGCCGCGCCCGGAGACGCCGGAGAAGTCGCTCTTCCGCAGGTCGCTCGCGTCGAACCGCGTCACCATCTTCCGCTCGAGCTGGCGGGACAGACTGGACATCTCCTGCACCGTGTTCTCGATGTCGCCGATGCTGTCGACGGTGAGTTCGAATGCTGCGTGCTCGTCCTTGCCCTCGGCGCGGAGCTCACGGAAACGCTCCTGGAGGTCTGCAAGGAGATCTGCCTTCAGTTCACTGAGGCTCTTCGTGTCCTCGTAGGGCGCGAAGATGCCGTCCACGTACTCGCGGATCCCGTCGTTCATGGGGTTCTCTCTCCTTACAGCAATGTGTCCAGGACACGCTTCGCGTGATCCCAGTTCGCCTTGTTGCGCAGGTAGGTCTGTCGGCCCTTCTCGGNGATCCGGAAGTACTTGCGTCGGCCCCCCTGTGTCTCGTCGCCCCAATACCAGGTGATGTCGCCATCCGCTTCCAGGCGCCGGACACTGGAGTACATCGTGGCTTCCTTGAGCTCGTACTCGCCCTGAGACCGTTCGGCGATCAACTTCACGATCTCGTAGCCGTAACGATCCGACTCCGAGAGTAGCCGCAAGATCATCGTGTCCGTGTTTCCGCGTAGTAGGTCGGATGTGACCTTGCGGTCGCTCATGTCGGTACCTCCATGAACACTGTCGCACGAGGTACTGTGTCTGTCAAGGTACTTGGGTGAGAGAGGTACTGTCAGGTTCGAGGGCTGCCGCCCGTCGGCGTCGGCCCGGCGCGGGGTGTGTCGCCGGGCCGACGAGCTGGAGGCCGTCGCGGCCTCGAAGGGCTACGTCCCCGCCGACACCCCGACAGTGCGATGCCCCCGCGCCCTCGCCGCCTGCCGGCCTCAGGGCCCCTTGACCCGCATGGTCAGGTCATCGCCGGGCAGCCTCGCGGCGGACGCGCTCGCCGCCCGGGCCGAGCGGGGCGAGGGGAGNGCGAACCCCTGACGCGCATCAGGATCGTCGGTATGCCGTCCATCCGGTGGCTGTGAGCCGGTCGACGAGACTGTCCGCGACCGCCGGATCGACGGCGAGTTCGACGATGCCGGCCGGTGCGTCCAGGCTGTGCNCGAACGGACCGACGTCCTCGATGTTGACGTCCCACCTGCTGATGAGGCCGACGATCGCGGCGAGCTGCCCGGGCCGGTCGTCGAGCACCACGCCGACCCAGCCCCACGACCGCGCCGTGGCGCCGGCCTTACGCGGCAGCAGCGCGCGCCCCGCGTGCCCGTCCCGCATGAGCCGGGTGACCGCCGTGGTGACATCG
>NZ_LJFZ01000048.1:0-40113 GCF_001420875.1 Frankia sp. AvcI1
CGTCCGCGGTCGGCCCGGTCGTCGGGGGCGCGGCCGTAGGGGTCGCGGTCGGCGTCGGGGTAGCCGGCGGGGGCGCGTTCGTCGCGTCCGTAGGGATCGCGTCCGCGGTCGGCCCGGTCGTCGGCACCCGGCCGCTCGTCGCGCCGTCGGGCGTAGGGATCACGGTCGTACCCGCCCGGCTCGTCGTACGGGTCGGCCTGGTAGCCGCGACCGCCGCGTGGCTGGTCGGCGTAGCCGTCGCGGCCGTAGCCGCCGTACGGGTCGCCGCCGCGCGGCGGATCCGCCACGTTGGACTGGTCCGCCGGCGAGCGCCGGATGCCCAGCGGGTCGTNCCCCCCCGCCGCGTCCGGGCCGTCCGCCTGCGACGGGCCACGCCGACGCTGGCCGCCGGGCTCGTCCGTCCCGTAGGGAGACCGACCGCCGTCGTCCGGACGGTATTCGTACCTCTCCTGACCACTCATGATCCCAATTCCGCACCGATCGCAGTAGTCGGGTCGTGAGACAGGTGCCCCGNAGGGCAACGTGCCCTCACCTGATCACCGGTTCACCCGGAGGGTCCTCGTCGACCGTGTGTCAAGGACCATCTCATCGATCTTCTCGACGTTCTTCTTCAACCGAACCGTACCTGTTGTGGCATTGTCGATGTGAACCACCTTCTGTAGGAGGCGGTAGGTGTCTTCGTTGCCGGAGGCGAGCGCCAGCTGGGCCCCGCGTCCGAGCAACAGTGTTGCAGTGGCCTCGTCGCCGGACTGACGCGCCTCCAGCCCACGCAGCACCGAGGCCGCCAGCTCGGTCTGTCCGGTGTAGTGGGCGACGACCGCGCTGACCCGGGTGGAACGGGTCTCGTCGTCCGTCCACAACGCTCTCACCAGCGCCTGCGCCGTTTCCCGGCCGTCGACGACGAGGCTGACCCGCGCGGCCAGCGCCTCGGTCCCGACCGGCCGGGCGGGCACCCGGATGTTCAGGTGGTAATCGCGCGACTCCGTTCCCCACGCGCNGGTAGCGTAGTCGACGCTGTGATCGTCGGATGTGGTCCTCTCGGCCTGTAGGTCGCNCAACATCGGGGAGACCTCGCGCAGAAACCCCACCTCGGCGCCCCGCGGGGTCCACACCCGCAGCNCCACTCGGTCGGTCGCGCGGCTGGTGGCGGTCGCGATCACGCTGGTGAAGTCCGCGACGAGCTCGTCCGGGCCGGCGATCGCGTCGACGGTGCCCAGCAGGTTCGCCGCGATCAGCCGCAGCTCGGCGACGCGCCAGTCGGTGCCGATGCCCCGGCAGTCGCACTGGAACCGGCCGCGGGCCGCGGCGACGGCCNCTGCCAGGTCCGTCGCCAGCTCACCGTTCTGGCCGTCGGTGAGCAGCAGCGCGTGCGCGATGGCCCGCGGCCGGGTTGCCGTCAGCGCCCGCGCCAGGTCCAGCCATCGGCCGATGGCGGTACCGCCGTGCGGCTCCATCTGGCTCACCGCGAGGCGGGCCCGCTCCCGGGTGACGGTCGAGGCGGCCACCAGGTACGGGGCGTCCGGGTAGATCATGCTGGCGGCGCCGGTGCCGCGCACGATCGCGAACCACACGCCGTCGGGCAGGCAGTCGATGGCCGCACTCGCCGCGTGGCGCGCCTGGGCGATCTTCGCCGGCGGGTTCGCCATCGAGCCCGAACAGTCGAGCAGGAGGACCTCGGCGAGTTCCGGGCGCCGCGATCCGGCCGGCGGCGGGCAGCCGTGGGCCGACACGGAGCCGTGCGGTGGGAGGCCGGGCGGGGCGGCCTCGCCGGCGAGGCCGCCCGGGCCGTCGGGCCGGCCGGTCGACGTCACGGTGACGACGGCGTGCACGTCCGTCCCACCGGGCGGAAGGTACTCGTTCTGGTAGACCTCCGCGGAGAAGACGCCCATCAGTGATCCACCCTGGCGGCGACCACGGTGATGTTGTCGTGGCCGCCGGCGTCGATGGCGAAGNCGACGAGGTGGCGGGCGACGTCGATCGCCGTGCAGCGCGGCGGGAGCTGGTTGACCAGCGAGGCCATGACGTCCGGGCGGGAGGCGTAGTTCCACAGCCCGTCGGAGCACACCAGCACCGTGGCCGGCGCCTCGATCGGGAAGATCTCCGTGTGCGGGGCCACGTCCTCGACGTCGCCGCCGAGCCAGCGGGTCAACGTGTGCGCGCGCCGATGGGTCTCGGCCTCGTTGGCGGGGATGAGACCCGCCCTGGCGGCCTCGGCGGCCCAGGTGTCGTCCGAGGTCAGCCGCTCGCACCAGCGCGGTCCGAGCAGGTAGACGCGGCTGTCGCCGACCCAGCCGACGGTGACCATGCCGGGGCCGTCGGGCGTCGGCGGGGTGACGATGGCGGCGGCGAAGGTGCACGACGGGGCCATCCGCCCCTCGGCGGCGCTGAGCTGGGCGATCGTGGCCTGCGCCGCATCGACGGCCGCGTGCAGCGCGGCCTCGGCGTCCTCCGGGGAGAAGCCCCCGACGATCGCCCGCGGCGCCGTGCGCGGCTCGTCGTACTCCGGGTACGCCGGCTCCAGGATGTCCAGCATGTCGTCGGCCGCGCTGCCGCCGCGGGGCGGCCGGGTGTCGTGGTGGACGGGGTGACCGGGCCCGTGGGCCCGCACCGCGTCAGCGAGCACCGCCATCGCGGTGGCCGCCGCGGCGGCGGAGGCCTGGCCGGAGCCGGGCGTGGTCGAGACCCCGTCGCACACCACCGCGATGAGCGTGCCGTAGACGACGGCGAGCCCCATCGCGTCCTCGTTGGTCGTGTGGNGCACGCCCCGGTCGCACACCCCGGCCAGCTCGCCGAGGTCGACCTCGCTGTGGTCGGCGTCCCCGTGCGCCGGATCCGGGCCCTCCAGNGGATGCCCGCAGACCTCGCAGTAGTGGTCGTCCGAATACACCGGCGCCGCGCACACCGGGCAACGGCCCAGGTCGTCGTCGGGGTCGAAGGCCCCGCTGCCGGTGAGCTGGTAGGCCACCGTGGGGGCGTCGTCGTGCGGGTTGAGGTCCACCGTCATTCCGCCGGGAAGGAACGTTCGCGTGCGGGCGGTGTGCGCAGAGCCATGTGCTGGGTGCCTCCTGCCCCTGCTGGTCCGGTCATCGGAGCTCGCCGCCGTCNCTCCGCGACGCCGGAGGCGCACGGCCGGCGACCGGACGAACTGGTCACACGCGTCGAGCTGGTCATCGTGGATTCATGGGGACGTATTCTCCCAGGTTCCCCCGGGGCCCGTCGATGACGCAGATCGCCAGGGGCGGGCCAGGTCCCGGTGCGTCCCCCTCCGTCGGCGCGCAACCTCAGGAGAGCGTAAGGGGCGAGGGTCGGCGACGGCGGCCATGCCGGTGCCGGAGCGTCGGCCATGCCGGCCGGTCCCGGCCCGTCCTCGGCCCGCACCCCGCCAGAGCTCAGCACGGCACGCGCCCCAGCCGCGGTCCGCGACTGCGTGATGACGCGCGGCGAACAACGCGCACCGGACCCTCCTGACCTGGCCGAGGGCGGCCGGGACCACCCAGGTCACCGGCGTGGGACTGCCGCCTCAGGATAGGGCGCCGGGCAGGCCCGAACGACCATGTCGCGGCAGGCGGCCGGGTTCGGGCCCGCCAGACCCCCGACCGGGGACCCCTGGCCGGTCGGCGGGGCGGGCCGCAACCGGCCGGTCGCGGCCCGCCCCGACCGCGTCCGGCGCCGGCCGCGTCCCCGACGCCGGCCGTATACCGTGGTCACATGGTCATTTCCACGGCGCACGCCGGTCGGTGGCACTGATGGCCGGCGCCGCGCGCCGGGGTGGCGGCGGGATCGCCCGGGGCGGGCAGGGCGGCCGGGCCGGCAAGGCGGGTTCGCATCGCAAGGGAGCCGGTGCCGGCAGCGGTGGCCAGGGCCGCAAGGCTCTGGAGGGCCGGGGCGCGACGCCGCCCGCCCACCTGCGTCCCGGCCATCCCGCGCAGCGCCGGGCGGCCGCCGCGGCCAGGACCGCGCAGGGCGGGGAGCGGGGGCGGGCCACCGCCGGCCGCTCCGGTGCCGACGACGCCACCCAGTCCGGGCAGGGGGGGCCGCGCACGCGCCGCTCCGAGGCCGACGAGCTGGTCGTGGGCCGCAACGCGGTGGTCGAGGCGCTGCGGGCCGGCGTGCCGGCGTCGAACCTCTACGTCGCCGGTGGGCTGGACTTCGACGAGCGGCTCGCCGATGCCCGCCGCCTCGCCGCCCGGGCGGGGATCGCGGTGGTCGACGTCGCTCGCCCGGACCTCGACCGCATGTGCGGCACGGCGCCGCATCAGGGACTCGCCCTGGCGGTCCCGCCGTTCCGCTACACCCATCCCGACGACCTGCTCGCCCGGGCGCGCGCCGCGGCTCCCGGTCTGGTGGTCGCGCTCGACGGCGTCACCGATCCCCGCAATCTCGGTGCCGTGGTCCGCTCTGCGGCGGCCTTCGGCGCCCACGGCGTCCTGGTGCCCGAGCGCCGGGCCGCCGGGATCACCGCCGCCGCCTGGAAGACGTCGGCGGGTGCCGCCGCCCGGCTGCCGGTCGCCCGGGCCACCAACCTCGCCAGGACCCTCGTGTCCTACGCCGAGGCCGGCCTGTTCGTCGTCGGGCTGGCCGCGGACGCCGACACGACGATCGACGAGCTCGAGATGGCCACCGATCCAGTCGTCCTGGTGATCGGGTCCGAGGGCCGTGGGCTGTCCCGGCTCGTCGAGCAACGCTGCGACGTGACGGTCCGCATCCCGATGGCCGGCGCGGTCGAGTCTCTCAACGCCGGGGTCGCCGCCGGCATCGCGCTGGCCGAGATCGCCCGCCGCCGCCGCACCTGACCACTCCGGCAGGCCCGGGCGGCGGCCGCCCGGCCATGGGGGCCGCCGGGTGGCGGCGGCCTTCCTGGCGGCCGGCGGCGAAAAGGTGACTCAGCCGAGTCTTGCGCGGCGGAACGCTGAGCCTGTCTCGGCGCCCTTGTAGCCTCATGCCCTACTTGGGCGTCGGGCCATCTCGGGGGAACGGACGACGGTGCGGGGCAGGCGGAGACCGTCGGCGCGGCTGTTCGCGCTGCCGCGTTTGCTCCTGCCCGAACCGCAACCACGGCTGACCCTGCTGCCCACCGTCGCGCTTCGGCTCGTGCTGGCGGCGGTCTTCGCGGCGGTGCGGCTGTACGGGGCGCTCTTCGGCCTCGGGTTCGTGCTGCTCTGGCACCACTGGTACGCGGGCCATCCGCTCGGCCTGCTGGTCGCGGCGCTGGCCGCCGGCTGGTCGCTGACGTTCGCCCTGGTCGCGCTGCGTCGCGGCATCGGGTGGGTGCTGGCGGCCGGCAACGTGGTCGCCGCGCTCGTCCTGGCCGCGGGGGCGCGCCTGTGGCTGCCGCCGGAATCGGTCGGTGACTCGGCCTCGTTCGTGCTGCTCGCGGCGACGCACGCGACGGCGGTGGCCGCCTGGACCTTCCCCGCCGGTCCGTCCCTGGCCGTGACGGTGCTGACGGCCGGCGCCTTCGTGGCCGGGGCGGCCGGCACCGGGCCGCCATCTCCGATGCCGCTGGCTGCGATTGTCTGCACGGCCCTGCTCGTCCGGTACGTCCGGCCGCAGGTGCGCGCGCTCGCGGGTGGAGCGCAGTCTCGGCTGGCCGAGGTGGCCGAGCGGCGCGCCGGCGAGCAGGATGTGCTCACCCTGCTGCGCGAGCGGCGGGAGCATGAGCTGACGATCCACAACGCGGTGCTCAACACCCTCACCGGCATAGCCTGGGGCGGCGGCGCCGACGGGTATCTCACTCGCCGCCGCTGCGCCGACGGTGCGACGGCCCTCGACGAGTTGGTCGATGAGCGCGAGCTACCGTCCCGGGCCGCGCCGGGATGCCTGCCGGCGGCCGGTGGAATCCTCGCGGCGGCACGCGGACCGACGTCCGACGAGGGCGCGGCCGGCTGCCTGCCCATCGACTGCGGGCCGGCCGGCGACGTGCTGATCGAGTCCGGGCTGGCCGGCGACCTGCTGGCCGGCGACGTGCCGGTCGGCGATGTGCCGGTCGGATCCGAGTCGGCGGGCGAGGCACACCGCGGAGCCGGGCGTGCGGACCCCTGGGCCAGGGTGGCGCCCGCGGCCGGCTTGCTGCGCGCCCTCTACACCGCGCAGCTACGCCACGTGACCGGCCGGTTCGCCGCACTCTGGCTGATCCTGCTGGTTCTGCCCGCCGGCCGTGCCCTGCCCCATGTCCGTTCGATCCCGCTGGCGCTCGCGTTGCTGCTCGCGCCGCTCGCGGCGGTCGCTGTGGCCCGGCGGCGCTTCCGGTCCGGGCCGCTGACGCCGGCCCAGGCGGCCGCCGTGGTGCTGCTCTGCCTGGGGATCGCGGTGGGGGGCGGGTGGAACGCCGGCGAGGCCGGCGAGGTGCGGATGATGGCCTGGCCGCTCGTCAGCCTGCCGCCGTTGGTGATGCTGGTGACGGTGTCCCGCCCGGTGTGGCGCTGGGTGCTCGCTTCGGTCACCGTGGGCGCCGCCATGATCGCGGTGAGCCTGCTGACCAACCCACGGGACCCGTTCGCGCTGTCCCACCTGCTCATGCAGCTCTACTACCTGTGGATCATGCAGATCTGCCTGGTCATGGTCGGTCCGTTGCTGTGGAGCACGGCCGATGTCCGCGCCTGGGCCGGTCACTGCGAGCGAGAACTGGTCCGACGCGCCGAGAACCGGGACCGGGTGCGCGAGCGTCGCAGCGTGCTGCTGCGGGCCGTCGAACGGGACGTGGCGCCGTTGCTGGCCGGCGTCGCGGCGGGCCGGCTCGATCCGCAGGCCGACGCCGTGCGCTCGGAATGTGCCCGGCGGGCGGTCGCCGTGCGGCGGCTGCTGTTCGACGACGACGCCGTGCACAGCGCGCTCGGGGAGGCCATCGATGCCGCCGAACGGCACGGCACGGTCGTGTCCAGCCAGATCTCCGGTGGTCTCGACCAGCTTCCCGCCTCGGTGCGCGGCGAGTTCGTCGAGCAGGTGCACCATGCGCTGCGGGTGATGCCGAGCCGCCGGGTCCTGCTCACCGTCACTGCGCAGGCACGTACGGCCAGCCTGTTTCTGTCGTGTTCCTGGCCGGCGGGCCAGTTGCCGCCGGCGCCGTCGGGTCGGGCCATCGACATGATCGTCGACGTCGACGACGGGCAGCTCTGCATGGAGCTGCGCTGGCCGCCCGCGAAGGTGCCGCTCGGGCGGCGGCCATAGCTGGTGGCCGGTGGCTGCTGGCTGGTGGCTGGTTCGGGTGGTGACGGAGCCCCGCCCCCGCTCGGGGGACGGGGCTCCTGACCCGTGCTGGGTCGCGTCGCCTCGCGCCGGCCACGGCTCACGATCTGTCGAGCACGATCCGATCGATCATGTGCGGATCAGAGTCGGCCGAGTGCGGATGTCGGCGCGGTGTGTCGGGGCCTCAGATCCGGTGACCCCAGCAGGGCTTCGACGCNTACCAGGGGCTGGTGCCGGCCTGCGCGTAGAGCTGCCGCGCGCGCTGCCACTGCTCCCCGACGCTGGCGTTCTGGGGCAGACCACGGCCGCCCAGACCGTGCCAGGTGCTGGGCAGGAACTGGAACAGGCCGCCAGCTCCGATGGAGTTGACCGCGTGCGGGTTACCGCCGGATTCGCAGGGGATCACGGCGCGCAGGAAGTGGTCGGCGTTGGTCCCCGCGCTGGCCGGCTGGGACAGCGCGAGGCCGCCGCCGACGGAGGCGGCGAGAGTGGTGGCGATGACTGCGGCCCGGGTGCCGAGCTTGATCCGGTTGAGGCCCCGACCGAGCGAACGAGCGTTGGACATTGAGTTGCCCTTCCCCACGCCTGCGAGGTGAGCTGTCGGGTTCGGGCTGGGAATGCCCGGCCGCGGTTCTCGGCTTCACCCCTAGGACGCCCGGCTTCGGCGCCCGGAATTGGTTCCCCCGTCCCTGCCGCAGGTTTGATTCTCATCGGGTGGGGGCAGGGTTCGGCGTGCCACCCGACGTCTGCCATCAGTTGACGGCATGGTGACGAACATAGCTGAGCGTGACCCCGGGAAATCAAGGGTACGTGACGATAGCCACAGTGCGTTCTATCGTCTTTGAATGATCTCGGTTCTGCGGTTTCGCGCCCGCGTGCGCGCCCGATTCTAACGGCCTTCGTGGCCCCGCGGAATGCCTGGATTGCGGTTGGTCGGCCACGCTGACCACAAACCCTTCGCGGTCCGTGGCCGGTTCTCTCCCGGGCGTGGCCGGGGGCGTTCTCTACCCGCGTCGGCGCAGCCGTTAACGGAGTCGAGAAAAATTCCACCGCCGCCCTCGCGCGGAGCGGCTCTTCCGCGCTTTTCCGAACTATACGGCACGCCGCGAGTAGTCCTGTCGAAAGGGGATGTGTCGGTCGGGCGGCCCGGTGATGTCGGTGACCGGGGCTCGGCCGGACGGCGCGGTCGGGCGGCGCGGTCGGGCGGCGCGGTCGGACGGGGCGAGACCGACCGGTCGGGTGGTGGCGGAGCTCAGGGGTTGTAGGTCCAGGACGAGCCGGTGCCGCGGTACTGCTCGACCGGGATGGGGACGACCCCGGGGCGCATCCGGTCGGTGTAGAGGCGCCCGTGCAGGTGATCGATCTCGTGGGCGACCAGGCGGGCGAGGCCCTGCCGGTACACCGTGATGTGGCGGCGGCCCGAGGTGTCGGTGTGCTCCACGTGCAGCTCCAGGGACCGCGGGACGATGCCGCGGACGTCGAAGAAGCTCAGGCACCCCTCGTACTGCTCGTCGCTCTCGGGGACGGACTCGATGACGCGCGGGTTGAGCAGGGTGAGGATGTCGCCGTCCGCGGACCGCACGATGGCCGCCNCTCGGTTGATCCCGATCTGGGGCGCGGCGATGCCCATCCCCTTCCCGAACGTGTGCAGAGCGGACACCCGCTCCATGGCCGAGGAGAGCTCGGCGACGACGCGGCGGGCGTCCTCGGCCTCGACGGGCAGCTCGAACGACCGAGCCGGCTGGTGCAGGGAGGGATCGCCGACCTGGACGATGCCCGCCGCGGCCATCTGCCCGCTGGGCCGGGCCACGGTTCGGTCGGCGGGATCCCGGCTCGACGCGACCGCCCGGAAGTTCCATTCCAGGCGATATCTGGCGTGCAGCGGAGGATTGTTCGTGGACCAGGTGAAAACGCGCCTCTTGGCATCATCCGTGCGGGCGATCGCCGTGCGGAACGGGAAGGCGTCCGCGGTCATCGACGTCTCCATGCCCCAGACCACGGGATCGACCTCGGCGGGGAAGTCCAGCACGACCGACAGGAAGCTGGTCGGTACCCGGACGGCCCGCTGGAACCACGGGCCCCACTTCTCCTCGCCGACCCGGTAGCTGTACTCGATCCAGGCTGATTCGCCCGGGTAGAGGGGGAATCGGCCACGATTGTTCTCGAACAGCAGCCAGACCTCCTTCAGCGCATCCCAGTCGGTCTTGACCTGCCAGGACATGCGCTCGTCGCCGCAGTGCGCGCTGAGCTGCAGTTCCTCCCAGCGCAGCGGATTGCTGCGGTAGAGCCGGGCGGCGCGTTCCTGATCTCCGGGAAAGCGGTCGACGGAGATGCGCATCAGGTAGCGGGTCACCGGTTCGACGCCGGTGTTGAGCACGAGCCGGCGCTGATGGGCGACGTACATGCCGTCCTCGTACCGCAGCTCGGCGCGATCCTCCTCGACGACGAGCCCACCCGGGTCCGGGCCGGCCCGGGTACCTCGGGAGGCCCCGACCGGCTCGGCCGCCGTGATCGCCGCCGACGAGCCCGGTGGCGGGGGGGACACCCGGCCACCGGGCTCCGCCGGCCGGGCTGCCGGCGGACGGGAGTCGACGTCACCCGCCTCGTCCGCCGCCTCCCACGGGCGCGCGGCGAGCTGGAAATAGGCACCCGGTATTCGCAGCGCATCGGCGATGCGCTCGATCAGGGAGAGGCGGGCGATGTGGTCCTCGCCCTGCATGATCCGGCTGACGCGGCTCTGGCTGAGACCCTCGACCGGGGACGCGATGCGGTTCTGGCTCGCACCGTCGTACTTCTTCATCAGCCGGAAGGCCGTCCGGAAGTCCCGGGTCTCGCATGCGGTCCGGAAGTCGGATCGGGCGAGCAGGGTGCGGGAGACCCGGTAGGGACCGGCTTCGTAGGACATCGACCGGCCTTCCGTCGGGCTTCGACCTGCGTCGATCGCCCGGCCGGGACGGCGGAAAGTCCGATGCGCCGGGCTGCGGCTGAGACGTCAGGATGACGACGCTATGCCAAACCGGCATAGGTTGCCGGCGCTTGCGGTGATCGCGAGGTTGTCGTGGATCCGACATCCGGCCGGCCCGGATGAGCGGGCGGCGCCGCGACGGATCTGGTAGGCGACCAGCTGACTGCCTCGGTCTCATCCGACCGGGTCATGCGCTCCTGCCCCGGCTGGGGGAGGCTGCGCGGTTGTCCATGCGCCGCTGGTGCGGGGGCACGCAGCGGTGCGGATGCGGCCGTGGTCCAGCCCGGCCCGGTCCGGCCCGGGCTGGGTCGGCCGGGGCTCGTCGAGCCCATACGAGAAGAGCATGCCTGACTGACGTTTCCCGGCCACGCCCGCTCGGGCCACCCTGGATGCAGGCCGGCCCCGCCCCGCGTCGAGCCGCGACCTCCGCCGGGCGGGGCCGGCGCATCCGGCGGCCGGTGGGTCATCGCCGGCCCGGAGGGGAGGGGCGGACCGACGGCCACCGACCCTGGTGGCCGCCACCAGCGTCGGTGGCGGCCACCGGCCCGGTCGGCCGGGCCGCGACGGCGGCGGCACAGGGAATGTGGCGCAGGAGGTGTGGGTCCGGAAGGGCGGTGCCAATCGTGACGGAGCCGAGGAGAGATCATGATCGAACTGCGATCGTCTACGGCGTCGTCCGGTTCGCGCCCGGCGGTGACCGGCAGGTCGCCGATGTGGTGATCACCTTCGTGTCCCCGTCGGCGGCGGACGACTTCGCGGCGGAGCAGGGCTGGCCGGAGTACGAGGTGGCGCCGGTGCGCTTTTTCGTCCACGAACGGCAGTCCGCCGTCGTCGCGGTGCCACCTCCGACCCGGCCCGCTCCCNCCCCGGCCAGGCCAGCACCCTCGTCGACGCCGTCGCCCCCCGTTCCTCCCAGGCAGCCGCCGACCGGTGCCGGCCCGAGCGAGCCGGCCGGCCCCGCCGACCGGCGGCCGTGGACAGGTGACCCTGCCCTGCCCATGCAGGGTCACCAATCCGCCGCCGATCCGGCCGGACCCCCCGGATCGGCGGCGCCACCCCAACCCCCCGCCGGCCAGGCGGGGACGGGGCCGGCCGGAGCGCAGAACGCGACCGCCGCTCGGCCGGTGGTGAACCGGGCGGAGGCCCGGCGAGTCTCCGTCACCCCCTGGGGATCGGACCGCTGGGCGGTCGCGCTGGGCGCGGGGTCCGATTCGGCGGAGGCGTTCCGTGCCGTCGGCCGGCTGCCGGCCGGCCTGGTCTTCACCGCTGCCTACGGCGACGTCGACGTGGTGCTCGTGTACGGCCGGGCGCCCGGCGGCGAGGCGTCGCCGGCCCGGCCGCCGACGGTCGTCGAGACCGCGCTCGGCGCCGAGCCGGCGGGACTGCTGGAGGCACGCTGGATGACCGCGGGCGAGCGGGAGGCGTTCCGGGCCGGGTACGCGGCCGCCGCGGACGGCATTCGGCGTGCCCTGGCGTAGTGCCCTGGCGTAGTGCCCTGGCGCAGTGCGTTGTCGTAGTGCGCTTCGTCGCGCGTAGTGGGTTGTCGTCGCGTGGTCGGCGGTCGTCCGCGCGTGGTCAGTTGTCGTCGCGGAAGTGCAGCGTGACGCGGTCGGTGTCGGATGGCCAGGCGGGTACCCGCAGCACCGCCCGGTGCGCGGCCTGCCCGCGAGGGGTGACCACGACCTCGACCGAGCGGTCGCCCGCCGGGATGTGCAGATCGGCGCCGGTGATGAAGCCGATCCCGAAATAGTCGGGGATCGGAACCATGACGTCGGAGACACCGTCGGCATCGCGATCGAACAGGTACACGGCGAGGNCCAGTTTGGACCGCGGGGCCACCGCCGAGCTCAGGACGTTCGTCCCGTCGACGGTGAGGATGTCGCTGTTCCGGCCCTGGTCCCCCCACCATTCCAGGGCGCGGCTCACGACGAGATCGGTCTGTTTCGGGTCGGTCTTCATACCACCGCCGACCTCCTCGCCCGGCCGGCTGGTCAGGAGGCGGACGAGTCGATCGGTGCGGCGGAAGGGCTGGTAGTAGAAATGGTGGACGGGTTCCCCGGACCGGACGACGGCGAACTCGTAGGGGGTGGTGNCGTCCGCCCGCAACGGGCCCCAGGATCCGTCGTCGGTCAGGGTGAAAAGGCCCCCGAGCCCCTTCGGCAGGCGCCTGCCCGTCTTCGGATCGAGTCGGTAGACCTCCAGGCGGGCCCGTCCGACCCCGGTGTTCGCGGGATAGAGCAGCACGCGGCCGGAGATTTCGATCTGACCCTTCTCCGCGACGACGTCGGTGGTGAACGGTTCGGTCCCGGTGAGGAAGCGGAACATCTCCCGAAAGGTGCCCGTCGAGGTCAGCAGGCGGGTGCGTTCCTGGTCGGGGAAACGGACGTTGNTCGCCCCGGGCACCCGTCGGGTGGGATCCCCGATGCCCCAGATGGCGAGCATCGGCACCCCCCTGGGCGGTCCGCTCGCGAGGGAGCCCTCCACGCTGATCAGATGCGCGACCCGGTTCGCCCGCGATGCGGAGCTTGCCAGGTACCGCTCGGTGATTCCGGCGCCCTCCGCCTGCCCGACCAGATCGACCTTCTTCGCCCCCGTCGCCCGGAGCAGGTCCTGGATCTTCGCGTCAAGCTGTGGAAAGATCTTGTCCAACGGAATGTCCGAGACCGATCCGTCGTAGTCGAAGGCGGCTATTCGGTCGGCCGGATATCCGTTGCTGGTGAAGCGCTGCGCCTGCGACTCGAACTGGTCCCCCGAGCCGAGGCTGCCGTGCACGAACAGCAGCGGCAGGCGTGCGGCGTCCGGCGGGCCCACGGGGCCCGCCACCTCTCGAGCGAGCGCCGCGGAGCGGGCCTGCGCGCCGGCCGAGCCCTCGCTGGTGGAACACGCGGCCGTCACCGCGACGAGAACCACCGCCGCCAGACCGAACCAGCGTCCGCGAGGCATGCGACGCCCCTTTCCCTGTGGGTGTTCGGCGGCCGCGGCCGGCCGCCACCGGGAATGCTCCGCTCATGACGCTACAGAAGCGCGAGAACCCGCCGGAGCGAGTCGCAATCGCCTGGTCGGCCGACAAAAGCTATCGTTTTCGGGCGTCGTCGCCACCCCCTCGCCGCAGGGTGTGGCGTCCGTTGGGGAAGCGGTGAGAACGCCCGGTGGGGTGAACGGCCGTCACGCCGACCGCGGTCGGGTGCCCGTGCGGCCCCTCGCCCGGCGACGACGTCCAACCCACGTCGCCCGGCGAGCGTGCTCGCTCCATGTCGCCCGGCGAGCGTGCTCGCTCCACGTCGCCCGGCGAGCGTGCTCGCTCCACGTCGCTGAGTGAGTCGGGTGGGGTGAGCGGTCCACCGCGGCGGGCCGCCCCAACAGTCCCACGCCATCCGCTCCGGTCCCGGGCCCGGCAGCAACCCGTCCCGATGGGGTGCAACCCNACCCGATGTGGTGCGACCCGATTCGGAGCGGTCCGATCCGATGCGCACTGATCCGGAGGGTCTGCNGCCCCGGCGGGGCCGCGGCCGAAAAATGGGATGCGGATACCGCCCCCAGCCTGTCATGATTTCCGGGTGGACGCTGCGGGCGACGACATTCCCTGGCAACGAACAGGATCCGCCGAGTCCTCGGCCGGCGATATCGGCAGCGCCGCTCGCGGCGAGCCGGGGCGGCATGCCGGGCTGCGTTCCTACCTGGGTTTCGTCGGCACCTTCAAGGGATCTCTGTTGGTCGTGGTCGCCTTTTTCGCGGTCTCGAACACGGCGCTCGCCATCCTGCCCGTCTTCATCGGGAGGTTCGTCCAGTCGCTGGCCCAGGTGACGGAGTCCACCGACGGGGTGTACCGGTATGNGGCCATCCTCATCGGCTGCAATCTCCTGCACGACCTGACCTGGCGCACCGGCGAGCTCACCTACCTTCGCCTGTTGAACGATCGGGGCTACGAGTACGAGAACATCCTCTTCCGCAGCGTCATCGACGAGCGCTACCCGTACTTCGTCGGCAAGTTCACCGGAAAGATCAGCAGCTACATCGCGTCGTTGGGCCGCGAGTTCCGGGAGATCCTGGAAACCACCTGCTTCACCTATGTGGAGCAGGTTATCCGAGTGCCTTCCATTGTNATAATCATGTTTTCCNTCAACGTCTACTCGGGGCTCACGTTCCTGGTGGCCGTGCTGCTCATGATGGCCGTCGGCCGGCATACCGTGAGCCNCTCGTCGCGGGCGGAGAAGCGTCTCGCGGACGAGGTCTCCGAGATGGACGGTTACGTGATCGACGTCATCGCGAACTTCGTCAGCGTGAAGTCGTTCCGGCAGGAGACGGCCGAGTACGAGCAGGTGACCCGACGCCGCCGTGCCGTCATCGAGGCCGCCCGCAGCTCGTTCTTCTGGACCATCGTCTTCTGGGCCTCGATGTCCCTCGTGGTACGTTATCTGGTCTGGCCGGTCTCGATCCTGCTCAACCTCCACCTGTATCTGACGGGCGAGCTGAGCCTGGCGCAGTTCGCGACGTTCCTGTCGGTGCTGGTGATGTTCTCGGACTTCATCNGGGGCACGGTCTGGGAGATCGCCGAGCTGAACCTCCGCCTGGCGCGGGTCGAGGAGGCCTACCACTATCTCTTCGCCGGTCGACCCGTCACCGCGGACCGGCCGGCCGTGCTGGCTGGGACGTCTCCCGCGGCTGTGCCGGGAGCGCCGGGGCGACTGGAGTTCCGTGGGCTGTCGTTCGCCTATCCCGAGAACGACGGCAGGCCGGTGCTCGCCGGCATCGATCTGACGATCGAACCGGGCGAGAAAATCGGCATCGTGGGCCGCAGCGGAAGTGGCAAGACGACGCTCGTCAAGCTGCTGCTCGGCTATTACCCGTTGCCGGCGGACACCGTCCGGTTGGACGGCCGCCCGACGCCGAACTACGCGCTCGGCGCGGCGATCTCCTACGTCCCGCAGGACACCACGCTGTTCCACCGTTCCATCCGGGACAACATCACCTACGGGACGGCCGCCGCGGCCACGCAGGAACAGGTCGAGTCGGCGGCGCGGCGGGCCCACGCGCACGGTTTCATCAGCCAGGCACCCGAGGGCTACGACACCGTCGTCGGCGAGCGCGGCATCAAGCTGTCGACTGGGCAGCGGCAGCGGATCGCGATCGCCCGGGCCTTCCTCGACGACAAGCCCATGCTCGTTCTCGACGAGGCGACGAGCGCCCTGGACAGCGAGAGCGAGGTGCTCGTCCAGCACGCGTTGGAGGAGCTCTGGCGCGGCAAGACGGTGATCGCCGTGGCGCATCGCCTGTCGACGCTGCTGAACATGGACCGCATCATCGTCCTCGCCGACGGCGGCATCGTGGAACAGGGTTCACACCGCGAGCTTCTCGACCGTCGCGGCCGCTACCACGCCCTCTGGCAGCGGCAGAGCGGCGGCATGATCCCCGTCGACTGAGCGCCCGGGCTCGGGCCCGGGCGGCGGCGAGTCGGGTCAGTCGAGCTCGTCCCAGGGCACTTCGGAGCTGACGGCGGCGGCGATGAGCCGGGGGATGCCCTCGGCGAGCGCCGTCGACCACGGCGGCGGCGCCGTCGCGGCACGAAAGATCGCCGGGAGGGCGACTGCGCCGCCGCAACCGGGCGTGAACTGCAGCGGCCCCCAGGGTCCGCCGGGCAGGCAGGTGCTCGTCGTGCGGGTGGCGGCGGACGCGGTCGTGAGGGTCGCGGCGATGCGCCTGGCGGTCGAGGCGGCAGCGGCGGCGGTTCCCGCTGGCGTCGTCGTGGGGGTCGTCGTGGGCGTCGTCGCGGGCGTCCCGGTTCCGCTCGCGGAGGTGGTGGCGGGGCCGGCCTGCGCAACCGGTGCCGGGAAGTCGACCTCGCGGATCACCGCCGCAGACCCCGCGCTCACCTGCGCCGCGGCCGCCGCGGCGGGGCCTGTGCCCCCCGTCGTTCCCGCCGTCGCGCCCGTCACGGGCGCGGGGTTCGTCCCGCCCGCCAAGGAGGCCGCCGGACCGGCCCAGGTGGCCGTCGAGGCGACCCAGCCCGCTGCGCGGGTCGGCGTCCCGGCGCCGGGCGGCGCTGCCGTGCCCGCCGGGTAGGCCGCCGCCGAGCCGGGCGGGGCCGAGAGGTACTTCCGGCCGGTGCGAAACCCACCCGGCAGCGGCTGCCCGGCGGCCTCGGGCACGGCCAGGCCCCATGGACCGGCGCCGGCCAGGTAGCCCGCGGTCGGGTCGTCGGTGGTCGGGTCGTCGGGGGTCGGGCCGTCCCCGCCGGGGTGGAGGGCCGGACCGGCGGCGATGAGAGACTGCCCCCCGCCGTCGGAGGAGCGGCCGCCGCCAGAGGTGCCGCCTGGAGAGTGGCCGGTCGGACCGGCGGGATGGGAGTTGGTCGCGTCCGGCTCGGCGGCGCCCCCCGCCGCGATGGCGTTGGGCGGCTCCGCCGGTGCGGAGGCGAGCAGGATCGCGGCGGTCACCGCCGCGGCGACCGCGGTCGCCCCCGCACCGGGGACCAGCACGCCGCGCCGCGTCCGCGGTCGGCGGGCGGGGCGCCGCTCGCGCGGGAGCGTCGGGTTCGGCTCGGCGCCGGCCGCGCGCAGCCGGGTGACCGGCAGGCGCCCACCCGGCAGGGCTACGGCCGCGTCCGCGCCGTCGGCCGCCACCGCGCTCGCGGTGGCGGCGATCTGGCTGAGGACCCGGTGCGCGTCCGGCCGGCGTTCCGGCTTCTTGCGCAGGCTCGCGGCGACCACGCCGCGCAACGGCCCGGGCAGGCCGCTGAGGTCGGCCTCACCGTGGACCGTCCGGTAGAGCAGCGCGTCCAGGGGGCCGCCGCCGAACGGCGGACGCCCGCTCGCGGCGAAGCACACCGTCAGGCCCCAGGAGAAGATGTCGCACGCGGGCCGGGGGCGGCGCGTGGTGGTCAGCAGTTCGGGCGCGAGGTAGCCGATGCTGCCCATCACCACGCCCGAGGCGGTCATCATGCCGGGCAGGCCGGCGACGATGCCGAAGTCGATCACCTTCGGGCCGTCCGCGGCCAGCATCACGTTGCCGGGCTTGAGGTCGCGGTGCACGACGTCGGCGTCGTGGATGGCGCACAGCGCCTCCGCGAGCCCGCGGGCCACCTCCCACAGCGCCTCACCGGACAGCGGGCCCCCGGAGGCGACCGACGAGTACAGGGTGGGGCCCGCCACGTACTCGGTGGCGATCCACGGCTGGTCGCCGTCCACGTCCGCAGCCAGCAGCCGCGCCACCCGGGGGCTGTCGATCGCCGCCACCGCCGCGGCCTCCCGGTGGAAACGGTGGCGGAACGCCGTGTCGGCGGTGTGCTCCTCCCGCATCACCTTGACCGCGGCCCGGGTACCCGCGTCGTCCACGCCGAGGTACACGATGCCCATGCCCCCGCTGCCGAGCCGGCCCATCAGCCGGTACGGACCCACTTCGGGCGGATCGCCCGCCCGCAAAGCTTTCCAGGACACGCCACGTCCCCCTCGGATGCTTGCGTGCGCCGAGGCCGCGCCCAGGCNCCGCCGTGCCGGGCACCGGGGTGCGGCGACACCACGAACGCCGGCACGCCCGGTCGCGGCCCACGCCGCCACCCGACCGAATCTGTTGTACCCGGACGATTCGGCCNGAATGTGGACCACTCGACCACTCTCTGTGAAGTACGNCTGGACGGGCCGGTACCCCCGAGGGGCGCGATCGGGCGAGCAGGCCAACCAAACGCGACCGGACCACGCGGACGCGGTGACCCCGCGCCCACCTGCGGGTTCGGTCGGGCGCGGCGACCGGTGGGTCAGCGGGACGCGAGCCGGCGAACGTCGGCGGCGGAGGTGCCTAGCCCGGTCGGGCTACCGAAGGGCCGCCTGTCGGCAGCGGGGTGGTAGCGCAGTTCGGCCTCCTCGTATCGGTGCGTCCCTTGGTGCCATCGCAGGATGCCGGCCAACCAGTTCTGCAGTTCCCGGGCGTAGGAGACGATCGCCGCGCGGGCCTCGCCGTCGAGGTCGAGGCGGTCGAACAGATCGGGCAGCTCACGGTCCACGACGTGCTCGAACTGCCGCATCCGGGCGGTCATGAGCGCGTTGACCACCTCGACGGNCCGGCCGCGGTCGCAGTCGAGGAAGTTCNCGACGACCAGCACACAGTTGTGGATCTCGCCTTCGAACTGGATCTCCTTCTGGTAGGAGAAGATGTCGTTGAGCAGGCAGGCGTAGTCCGCGGCGGNGTTCTCCAGCGCCCGCAGCGGNCGGGTCCCGAAGACCTCCGCCGNCACGCTGTGCCAGCGAGCCAGNCGGCACAGGCTCATCGTCAGGTCCGAGCCGAAGGTCGCGCGGCGCATCTCCAGGTAGTCGACGGGATCGGGGATGCGGTTGTGGGCCTGGTTGGCCAGCTCCCACAGCCAGCTGTCGATCATCACCTCGATCGTCCGGCGGAACGTGGCCCGCGCGGCGGGCTCCATCCCGGCACCGGTCCGTTCCCACAGGTCGGCGAGGCCGCGTTCCAGGGCGTTGACCGGCGGCTCGGTCAGCGGACCGTCGACCGGCATGAACAGCCGCAGGCGCTCGTTGCACAGCTTCGCCGCGGCCAGGTTCCGGGACGCGCCGAAGATCACCGGGTAGTAGTCGTCCCCGTAGGTCCCCCAGGTGAGCCAGGCCGTCGTGAGGTCGAGCTCGTCGGCGGTCGCGTCCGGATGGATGCCCGCCGAGCACAGGGCGAAGTCGTAGGACCAGAGCTTGTGTTCGTCCCAGATGCCCGGCACCCGGTCCAACATCCCCATCGAGCGCGCCCAGGGGATGATCGCGCGTCGCGAGGAGTCCAGATGGGGGCTCAGTCCGGTGGTGTAGGGCAGGTAGAACTCCGGCAGCGGGGTCGGGCCGACGAGCCGGAACGGCACGTTGGCGAAGGACCGGATCCGCCGCGGTGCGGTGGCGAGCAGCGACGGAAGGACCTGGATGGCCGAGGTGCCGAGGCTGGGGATCCCCGGGATGCCGGGCAGCCCGGCGGCGGGGACGAGGCTGCCCGTCCCCCCGAGCCCGGCGAGCGGCCCGAGGCCGGGCGGGACCGCGTCGGGTGTCGCCTCGCGGTTCATGTAGCGGCTGGAGCGCAGGTGCCACTCGTGCCCGCCGGACTGCCAGTCCTGCAGACCCTTGACGTACGCCAGCGCAGCCAGCCGGCCCGCCGGGTCGATGGCGTGCTCGTCGAGGACGGCCGGCAGTTCCGTGGCGGCGGTGTGCTCGAACTGGTGCAGCCGGGAGGTCAGCAGGTCGTTGACGGTGTCGGCGGCGGCCTGCGTGTCGATGTCCAGGAACCGCTCCACGACCAGCACCCCGTTGCTGAGCTCGCCCTCCTCGGTGACCTCGCGTTCGTAGGAGAACAGGTCGTTGCGCAGGTGCACCGCGTCGGCGAAGGTGTCGCGCAGCACCTGCAACGGGCGGGTGGCGGCGACGCGGGCGGGGACCTCGGCGTCGGCGGCGTGCTCGACGAGGTTCGCCGACCACGGGGCGCCGCCGACCTTGCGGCGCATCTCGATGTACTCGATCGGGTTGGACAGCCGGGCGGCGTTGATGTTCTCGAGTTCCCAGAGGGACTCGTCGAGCAGGTTGCGGGTGCTGACGGCGAAGCGGGCCCGCCAGTCGGCCGAGCGGGCCGGCACGGTCCGTGTCCACAGGTCGGCCAGGNCCCGCTCCACCGGGTTCGACGGCTCCTCGGTGATCTCGCCGTCCACCGGCATGAACGCGGGGAGCCGGTCGAGGTAGGCCCGGGCACCGNCCAGGTCGTGCGACCGCTTGTAGAGCTCGAGGAAGTGGTCGTCGAAGTAGAAGACCCAGACGTACCAGTCGGTGATCAGATTGAGGCGATCGGCGGTGGCGTCGGGNTGGGNGTAGGCGCACAGCAGGGCGTAGTCGTGGGCGTCGAGGTCCCGTTCGGTCCAGATCGCGATGCCGTGCTGGGGCGTGTCGATCATCTCCATCGCCCGGGCCCACTCCCTGCTGTGTTCCCGGGCCTGTTCAAGATGCGGACTGAGCCGTGCGGGATAGGGCACGTAGAACTCGGGGAGGGTGAAAGGCTGCATGATTTCTCCGGGAAAACCCTTGGTTGCCGTGGGGGCCGGGACGGTGCGATCCGGAAGGAATCACCGAAACCGGTGCGCCGCCGCGGAGTGTCGTGGCCGCGGCGGCGCACCGGTCGGTGGTTTCAGCGCCCGATCTCGACGCTCTCCAGGATCCCGAGCGCGTCCGGCACGAGCACGGCGGCGGAGAAGTAGGTCGTCACGAGGTAGGAGATGATCGCCTTCTCGTTGATGCCCATGAATCGGACGGACAGCCCCGGCTCGTATTCGTCGGCAAGCCCGGTGTGGTGCAGGCCGATCACGCCCTGGTTCTCCTCGCCGGTACGCAGCGCAAGAATGGACGTCGTCCCGGTGGCGCTGNTCGGAATCTTGCTCACCGGCAGCAGCGGCACGCCGCGCCAGGCCGGCACGTGCTGGTCGTGGAACAGGACGGTAGCCGGGTAGATTCCCCGCGCCNTGGCCTCCCGGCCGAAAGCCGCGATGGCCCGCGGGTGGGCGAGCAGGAAATGCGTGCTGCGCCGCCGGCTGAGCAGCTCGTCGAGGTCGTCCGGGGTCGGCGGGCCCGAGCGGGTGTGAATGCGCTGGCGCAGGTCGGNATTGTGCAGCAGGCCGAAGTCGGGGTTGTTGACCAGCTCGTGCTCCTGGNGCTCGCGCAGCGCCTCGACGGTGAGTCGCAACTGCTGGGAGAGCTGGTTGATCGGCTCGTTGTACAGGTCGGCCACGCGGCTGTGGATGCGCAGCACCGTCTGGGCGACGGACAGCTCGTACTCGCGCGGCTTCAGCTCGTAGTCCACGAACGTGCCCGGCAGGTCCGGCTCGCCGGCGTGCCCCGCGGCGATCGCGATCTCCGCCTCGCCCTGCTTGTTGCTCGCCGGCCGCGGCCGGCTGCGGTAGTCCTCCAGATGCCCGCTGAGCTCGGCGTCCTGCCCGGAGATCTCGGCGAGCTGCTGGCGGGAGAGCACCAGCACGGTGGCGGCGGTCAGCGCCCTGGCGGTGTACTCCCAGGACAGCTCCGACTCGGTGAGGACCTCGTCGCCGAAGTACTCGCCGTCGCCGAGCACCCCGAGCGACCGCTCGGCGCCGTACTCGCCGGGACCGAACTTCCCAATCTTGCCGTGGGCGATGAGGAACACCTCGTCGGCGGGCGCGCCCGTCTCGGCGAGCACGTCGCCCGGGGCGTACTCCCGCTGGACGAAGCGGTCGGCGAGACCGGCGAGCGCGCCGCCGTCGAAGCCGCGCAGCGCGGGCAGCTCAGCGAGCTCGCCGGGCACCACCCGCACCTCGGATCCGACGGAGGTGAACGTGACGAGCCCGTCGCCGAGGACGTAGGTCAACCGCCGGTTGACCCGGTAGACGCCGCCGGCGGTCTGAACCCAGGGCAGCACCCGCAGCAGCCACCGCGAGGTGATCTCCTGCATCTGCGGGACGGACTTGGTGGTCGTCGCGAGGTTGCGCGCGGNCGCCGTGCTCAGACTCAGCCGGGGGTCCTCGCCGGGGGCCGCGCCGGTCGCTCCGGGGTCGGTCGGTACGGGCTCGGTCATGGCAGACTCCACCTATCGTCGGTCTTCCAGGGACTGGGGTGAGATCTCGGGGCTCGGTGTGAGATCCCGAAGCTCGGAGTGAAACCAGCAGGCTCGGGTGAGCCCACGGGGCTCGGGTGAATCATGGGGCCTGGGTGAATCATCGGGCTGGGGCGAAACCCCGGGGCTCGGGCGAACCTTGGGACTGAGGCGAACCTTGGGACTGAAGTGACCTTGGGGCTGGGGTGAAAACAGGGGTCGGGGTGGAACGCGGCGCGGTCGTACGCCGAGGCCGCGCACGGAAGAGTGACGGCCTCTCGACGACTTGCGTGGTCTTTTTTCGGCCGCGGGNCGATGGCCGGAGCGAGTTTGCCGGTCTCGCCCGGTCAGGATTCGAACAATGGGTACGGACACCGTCGGGCCGGTCGCGGCCCGGCTGATCGCACCGTTGAACGCTCCATATACCAGTAACCCCCGTGGGTGTCGCGCGGTTCGCCGACATGCGCTTTGTCGTGCTGGCAGGCGCGTCTCGGCGCNCATCGNCAGCCTCCCGCATCGACGGCGTGGGCGGCAAGCACTTTGCGNAACCAATCGGGGACTGGCCCGAGAAGAGGGCTACTTCTAGCCCTGCCTCCAGGGTCCACGGTCACGGACAGTCAATACATCGCTCGTCGCCCGGAATTCTTGAAAATTGAATGACCGCTATTCCGGACGNCCGACCGGGCGATCGGCTCGGAGTCGCGGGATCNGGGTGCGGACGGCTTGCCGCGACAATGGTTCGCGTGTCGGGCGTCTGGGTTTCGGCGGTACCGCCGACCTCGTCATCCCGCCTGATTCCCTGGCACGGATGAAACGCGCCGCGGGCCCCGTGACCCCTCCCGTGCGCCCCGCGCGGTCGGGCCTGGGCGGAACGCCGGGTCAGCGGCGCCGGTGGCGGATCGTCACCAGGGCGGCCGGCTGCCGGCCTTCGCGGGGGGCCGCCGTGGGCGGCGGGGCGGGACGGGAGCCGAGACGCCGGCTTCGGTTCCGCAGGCCCAGCTCCGNGGACTCGGCTCTGCCGGCCCGGGCCGACCTCGAGCGGTGCGCGACCCGGCACCATCGTGGTAGTCAGCCGGGACCAACTGCCTGACGAGAAGAGGGCGTCCTGCCGTTGCTGCCGGTCGACAGACGTGCTTTCGATCGAGGGTCGTCCGTAGCCGACCCGATGCACCGGAGCGAGAGGCCGTCGGAGCGCGGGACGGTCGGCCGGGCGGATGTGCCCGTGGCGGCGCCCGGTTACTCCTGACCGACCGACGGGTCACGGCTTGCCGGGCGCGGCGCCGTCCGCGGAATTCGGGGGGCTGCCGATGTAGTGACAGCGCTGTAACTCGACACCGCATTGCGGGAATGCCGTCCGACCGTCTCGACAATGATCGCTTCGCGATCAAGCGTTGACGAAGAGTAGCCGAACCCGTTTCTGTACTAGTGATAAGTAGTCACACGTATCGGGCGGAAGGGTGACCCGTTCCGACCAGAAGATCTGGCCCTGGGCGGGCGACGGGTCGGTTGATCCGGGCCAGGACCTCCCGGCATGCCTGCCGGCGCCGCGGAAGGACGGGACCCACCCGGGCGGTACTCGGGCGTCGCCCGGGCCGACCAGGCCACCCCCCGGATGGGCTCCTCGTGCGACGTTCGGTCAGCCGACGGCGCGCAGGGCGGCCGTCAACGGGTGCGCGGCCTGGCCGAACGCGGTCATCTGATCGACCGACCAGGGGCTCAGCGCCCATGGCGCGGCGAGCNCCGCCTGCCGGTAGCTCTCCCAGTCGACCCAGCGCCACTCCACGACCTCGGCCGGGTCCGGGTCCGGGTCGCCCACCGCCCGGGCCACGTAGACGGGACACACCTCGTTCTCCACCAGCCCGTCCGCGGCGGTGGCGCGGTAGGCGAAGTCCGGCAGCGCACAGTGCAGGTCGGTCAGGGCCAGCCGCAGCTCCTGGTCCACCCGGCGCTCGACGGCGAGGGCGATGTCCTCACCGGGGCGAGGATGCCCGCAGCAGCTGTTGGTCCACACCCCCGGCCAGGTGCGCTTGCCCAGCGCCCGGCGGGTGACCAGCAGCCGGCCGGCCGCGTCGAACAGGTACGAGGAGAAGGCCAGGTGCAGGGGCGTGTCGAGACCNTGCACGGCGAGCCGGGGCGCCGTCCCGCAGGGGCGGCGGTCGGGGTCCAGCAGCACGACCTCGTCGTCGACGTCGACGGCGGTACCGGGTCCTTGTGGACTCACGCGTGGGCCTCGCTTTCCGTGGAAGTGGCGACCGGATCCCGCCGGGCACGTAAGCGATGCGTAACGTCCCCGGTGGATGTCCTCATCGCCCCATCCTCCCGCCGCCGCGACCAGGCGGCGCCCCGACCCCGGATCCCGCTGGTCACATCCGTTGCAGACGGCCCGCCTGTCGGGGTCGACAGGCGGCGAGGGGGCACCTGAAGGTGGCGGGCGGCCCACCGGCCCGCCAGCCCGTCGCTTCGCCCGCCCGGCGCTCCGTCTGTCCGCCCGCCGCCGGTCCGGGCCGCGGTTCAGGAGCCGATGAGGCTCGTTCCCGCGCGGATGGCGGTGAGCATGTCCCACTGTTCGTTGCTGAGGACGGCGAGGGCAGCGGGGAAGAGCCCCTCCTGTTCCTTGACGATGTGCCGCCGTAGCAGCGTCAGCATCTCGACGGCCAGGGGGGCCCAGGCCGGATCGGTGCGGGCGGTGCCGTCGGCCGCGCCCGCGAGGACCGCCTCGATCCGGCGGTGTTCGCCGCGCAGAATCGCGATCTTCTCCGGGAACTCGGTGGCCATCGGGGGGAACAGGCCGCGTTCCTCCACCACGGTGTGCGGGCCGAGGACCGTGGAGATCCGGGCGCAGCAGTCGATCAGCGAGTCGAGGTCGCCCCGCCNGAAGGCCTCACGCGCCTCGGCCGAGAGTTCGACCAGCTCGTCGTGCTCCCGGATCAGGTCCTCGATGGCCGGAGTGGCCGTGCACCAGCAGTAATCAGACACAGTAGGGCCGTCCTCGGGGAGAAGAAGATCGGCTGATTTCCGGCGCCGGGAACGAGATGCGCCGGATCCGCCGCGTGCCGCCGGGGACCGGTCCAACCATGCTCCGTGCTGGTTGTGCCGGCTCTGCGGGAGGCCCGGATATGCGGACGCGGTCGGGAATCGGGCCGATGGGGCGGGCCGGGCAGCAAGGATGCCGGCGAGGTCCGTCAGGGTGCCCGCCGGCCAGGCGGACTGACCGCGTGGCGGCGCCGCGACCGGTGACGCGATCGAGCTCCGACAACGTCATCTCGCTCCTGCCCCGCCCGGCGGCGCACGGGGAGCGCCGCTGCCGCCATCATCGGCCGGCGCTCGCGTCAGCTATATGGACTTTCGTCCCCTTCCGGGCCTTCCGAACGACTGCGACGGCAGGTCCGGGAGTCGCCGCTGTCGACACGGCCAATGCGCAGAAATCGCGAACGAAATGCGCTCGGTGCCGTTGTGCCGGTCGGCGGATCGCCGGCGCCCGCCGACATGCGGGACAATCAGGGAATGTGGGAACTCGCGCAGGTGAACATCGCCCGGTTGCGGGCGCCGCTGGACGATCCCATCCTCGCCGACTTCGTGGCCGCCCTCGATCCCGTGAACGCCCTCGCCGACGCGGCGCCGGGATTTCGGTGGCGGTTGCAGACGGAGGACGGCAACGCCACCGCGATACGCGCCTTTGCCTGGGACGCCGGCACGAGCGCCGGGGTCATCGTCAACCTGACGGTGTGGGATTCGGTCGAATCACTGGGGAACNTCGCGTTCTCCGGTCCGCATCGCGACGTGCTGCGACGGCGGCGCGAGTGGTTCGAGACCATGCGCGAGGCGTACGCGGCGTTGTGGTGGGTGCCCGCGGGCGTACGCCCGACGACGGCGCAGGCGGAGCAGCGCGTCCGCCGTCTGCGCCGGCAGGGGCCCACCGCGTACGCCTTCACGCTGCGCGAGCCGTTCCCGCCGCCGGGCGGCGATCCCGACCCGGCGGCGTTGCCGGACCGGCGGGCGCACTGGACCTGCCCGGCCTGAGCCCGACCGCCGGCCAGCCGGCCCGCCGGCCAGCCAGGACGATCAGGACAACGGGACGGTGAGGCAGGCCGCGCGTGCGCCCGCCGTCCCGGCGGCGCCGGGGGAGCTGTCGGTGTGGTGCTCGTGGAGGATGATCGAGTGCGCGCCGCCCGCCCGGAAGTCCCACGCGACCGCCGCGAACGCGGATCCCGTGCCACGGTCGTCGGTGGTGAAGTCCAGCCACACCTCGTTGCTCGCGTTGGCGTAGCGGGGGTTCACCGACGGCTGCACGGGATCGGGGACGTTCTGGTAGTGCGCACCGGCGGCCGTGCCGGTCGCCCCGCAGGCCTTCTGATGGACGTGCGCACCGAACTGGTGGTTCGGCGCCAGGCCCTGAACAATCAGGCCGACCACGGTCCGCTTACCGCGGACGGCGAGCGCGACCGCCGTCGTGCCCGGCGGCACGAGATGGGCGTCGTAGGTGACGGCCGTGGGCGGCTGCCGGTCGTTCCACGCGCCGAACACCACCGGCTCCGCGACCACCCTGTCGGCCTCGGCCGGGCTCGGGATCGGGCCGCTGGTCGTGGCCGGTGACGGAGAGCCGGCGGCCCCGGCCGGCGCGGCGGACAGCAGGAGCAGTCCGAGCCCGGCCGCAATGATGGACAGACGCCGTCGCATGAGACCCCTCTGAGACGGGAGTTCCGGTCGCTGGCGACGATCCTAGGGCGGACGGAGCTGCCCGGCGGGCACCGACTCGGCCCGATGGGAAAAAGGTGCCACCCCATTCTCCGGTGATAACGGACTGAACGCCGCGATCCCGTCGAGCCGTTCTTGCTTTTCCCGGCCACGCACTGCCGGTCACGGTGTGAGATCNCCTCCCGCCTGCGGGCTGCCGATCGGCACCCCGCGGCCAGGAGACGGTGGTGAGTGGTCAGCGGTAACGAAACAGCGCTGCCGGCCGACACACGCGGGACCGACAGTCCTCGTAGGGGCGGCCGACACCGCCGAAGGCCGCCGCGGCGCCGTATCCCGAAGGAGCAGCCTGCGTGATTCCCGTCATCGACATCAGCCCCGACGTCGACAGCCCCGCGGGCGCGCAGGTCGNCGCCGCCATCGGCCGGGCCTGCCGGGAGATCGGCTTCTTCCAGGTCGTCGGGCACGGGGTGCCGGCCGCCGTCATCGACTCCGCCTACGCCGCGGTGGCGCGCTTCCTGGCCTGGCCGACCGAGGAGAAGGCGAGGCTGGAGCACCCCCACCCGTTCCGCGGCTGGAGCAGTCACCGGCGGGTGGGCTGCGACACGGATATGCAGCGGTTCCAGGCCTGCGCCGTGCCGTCCGCGGCGGAGGCGGCGGCGCTGGGCGTCGAGGAGCGCTACCTGGACTACTTCCAGCTCTGCCCGTGGCCGGACGACGTCGCCTTCCAGGAGGCGTTCAGCGCCCACTTCGCCGCGGTGCGGGCGGTGGGCCGCACACTCATGTCCTACTTCGCCGTCACCCTGGGCCTGCCGTCGGACTACTTCGCGCCGGCGTTGCGTCACGACGTCAGCGACATGGCAGCCAACCACTACCACCGCGCCGACCCCGCCGACCCCGCCGACCCCGCCGACCCCGCCGATCCCACAGATCCCACCGGCCCCGCCGACCCCATTGCCGCCGACGCCCACCCCGTCGAGGCCGCCGACCTCGACACGATCGACATCGTTCTGCCCGAGCACGCCGACTCCGGCATGCTCACCCTGCTGCACCAGCGCGGCGACTACGACGGCCTGCAGGTGCGGCTGCTCGACGGCGAGGTCCTGACCGTGCCGGTGCGGGACGACGCGCTGGTGGTCAACGTCGGCCTGCTGATGTCCCGGTGGACCAACGACCAGTTCCTGGCCACGCGGCACCGCGTCGCCGTGCCGCCACGGCCCGGGATGACGCGGACCTCGCTGACCACGTTCTGCTACCCAGCGGTCGACACGGTGATCGAGCCGCTGGCGACCTGCGTGGGCGCGGACGGTCCGCACNACGGTCCGGTCACGCCGTACGGGTGGGAGGCACAGTACCTTGCCGCGCAGGCGGCTCAGTACGCCGCGAACGGCGAGCTCACGCCGCGGGTTCCACTGGCGCCGAGGCAAAGAGGCTGATCAGATGGGATAGCCCGGACGCCGAACCGGGAGGGCTGGTCGACAGACGGGGGGTGCCGATGCCGCCGGAGCCGCCGGAGGGCCCACAGCCGGACGCCGCGACCCGGGTGCCCGTGGCGCCCGCGTCGCGGCCGGGACCGGGCGGGGGCCTGCTGCCCGCCACCGAGCGGCTGTTGTTGCAGCGGGTCGCGGCCGAGCAGGCCGGCGGGCGGGCGCCGTCGCTCGTCGCCGCGGTGGCGCGCGACGGCCGCCCGGTGTGGGCGGCCGGGCGGGGCCGTGCCGTCGGTGAGGGCCGTGCCGTCGGTGAGGGCCGGGGCAGCCGGCGGCCTGACGCCGACACCCAGTACCGGATCGGCTCGATCACGAAGACCTTCACCGCGGTCCTGGTGATGCGCCTGCGCGACGAGGGTCGCCTGGCGCTCGGCGACCCCCTCGACCGGCATCTGCCGGGGACCGCGGTCGGCGATCGCACGGTCGCGCAGCTGCTGTCCCATCTCGGCGGCATCGCGGCCGAGACGCCGCCGCCGTGGTGGGAGCGGGTGGCCGGGCAGGCCCATCCCACCCTCGCCGACGCGCTCGGTCCCGACCCGGACCGGTTTCGCCCCGGACGTCGCCATCACTACTCCAACGTCGGATTCGCGGTCCTCGGCGAGCTCGTCGCCCGGCTGCGCGGGACGAGCTGGGCGCAGGCCCTGCACCGCGAGCTGCTGGCGCCGCTGGGGATGGTCCGCACCACCGCGCTGCCCGTCGCGCCGCACGCCCACGGCTTCGCCGTCCACCCGCACGCCGACGTGCTGCTGCCCGAGCCCGCCCACGACGCGGGCGTGCTGGCCCCGGCCGGCCAGCTCTGGTCGACCGCCGCGGACCTGGTGCGCTGGTCGGCCGTCCTCGCCGGGCACACCGACGCCGTGCTGTCCGCGGACACCCTCGCCGAGATGCGCGAGCCGGCCGCCGTCGAGGGTGACAGCGGCGAGTGGCGCCTGGGAGCCGGGCTCGGCGTGCAGCTGCTGCGCGAACCCGGTGGCGTGCTTGTCGGGCACGGGGGTTCGATGCCCGGCTTCGTCGCCGCCCTGTGGACCCGACCGCGGGGGACCGCAGCGGTGGCGATGGCGAACGCGACCAGCGGGGTCGCCGTCGTCGACCTCGCCGTCGGCCTGATCGACGCGGTCGACACGGCCGAGCCGCCGCTGGCGGCCGAGTGGGTGCCCGCGCCGGTGGCGGGGCGGGAGCCGCTCGACGTGACCGGCGTCTGGTACTGGGGGCCGGCGCCGTATGCGCTGTCGCTGCGGCCGGACGGCGGACTGCTGCTCGCGCCGCTGGGCCGCTCCGGCCGGCGATCCCGGTTCCGACCCGGCCCCGGCGGCAGCGGCACCTTCCTGGGCGTCGACGGCTACTTCGCCGGCGAGACCCTCATCCCGCAGCGCCGGTCCGACGGCGCTCTGAGCCACCTCGAACTCGCCTCGTTCGTCTTCACCCGGGCCCCCTACGCCCCCGCCGGCCCGGTACCCGGCGGCGTCGACGCGGCCGGCTGGCGCGCCTCTCCAGCCCCGGCTCCAGCCCCGGCTCCGGCCGCGGGTGGCGGGCAGGGCTGAGCGGGGGTCCTGCTGCCCACCGCGGCGGGCGGGAAGTGGGTTTTGCTGGGGCCTCACCGGATACTCCTACCTGGCGTGCACGGATGTGCCCTCACCGTGGTAGCTGGCCGCTGTGCGACCGCCATGTCCGTGGCAGCGACGCCGTGATGCCTGGCCGAGGAGCCCAGAAGCCGAGGAGCCGAGGAGCGATGGCATGCCCTTCTTCGACCCGATCGAGTCCACCTTCTACGGCCACTGTGTGGAGCGCCTGCTGACCTCGACCGAGCTTGNGCCGATGCTGGCCGGCGGCATCGTGGAGATCGGGCCGGGAACCGCCCGTCCGGTCGTCGAGGCGCTGCAACGCTCCGGGTCACGAGTGCCCATCACCGGGTACGAACTGGACGCCGAGGCAGCGCGGATCGCGAGTCGGGCGGTGGCCGGGGCGCAGCTGGGGAACTACACCGTCGTCCAGGGCGACTTCTTCGCCGCCTCCGCACCGGCGCGGCAGGCGCGGTGCGCGATCGGCAACCCGCCGTACCTGCCGGCGATCGTGCGGCCGGTCGGCGCCTCCCACCTGTGGGGCGGGCACGACGGCGCGCACGTCGCGCGGCGCGTCCTGTCCCAGGAGATGGACGTGGTGCTACTGATGATCGCCTCCATCTCCGATCCGGTGGGTCTCGTCGAGCACGCCCGCGCCGCCGGCTATCGGGTCGCGGACTGGTTGGTGCGGCCCATCCCGTTCGGGGGGTACTCCCGCCAGCCCTGGGTCCGCCGCCGCATCGGCGAGCTGGCCCGGTCGGGCCGTGCCTTCTTCGGCCCGGAGGGCTACCTGCTGGCCGGTGTCACCTGGGTCCGCGTCGGCGGGCCGATCGCCGTCGCCGGTGAGCCCGATCATGCCGCCACCGTGCTCCGCCGGATCCTCACCGCGGCGGGCAGCGCCCACGACCTCGACGAGACCGCCGGGGTCGCTCGGACGACGACCGTCGACGGCCGCCGCCGGGCGCGGATCGCCTCGGGGCACCATGAGCTGCCGGACCGGTCCGTCTCCCGCCTGTCGGGGAGTGGAGCATGACCAGCTCGGGGGGGTCCGGCATCGCGCGGGACGGGGGCTCCACGGCAACCGCCGCCCGGCTCACACCCCCGTCACCCCCGTCACCCCTGGCGCCCCGGTCGCGCCCGTCATCCCCGTCGGGGGCGGAGTACGGCGCCGTGCTGACGCCCGCCGAGCTCGCGCAGCCGCGCCTGCCCGAGCCCAGGGGCGCGCTGTCCGAGTTCCTGCTCGACCGGCTGCGCCGGGCGCCCGGCGCAGCCGGGCTCGGGCCGGCGCCGGGCGCGGACGACGACGTGCTCTACGGCGAGGACGGCCCGCTGTCCCTCTACTGCCTCTACGGCCTGCACTACCGCGGCTTCGCCGAGGTCGACGACGACTGGGAGTGGGAGCCGTCGCTNCTCGCCGTGCGCCGCCGGCTGGAGATGGACCTGCTCGCCCGCCTGCGCGCCGAGGCAGACGCCGCCGCGGCCGGGGACGACGGAGCGGCCGGGGACGACGGAGTGGCCGGGCACGAGGGAGTGGCCGGGGACGACGGGGCGGCCGGGGACGTCGCGGCCGCGCTGCGGGAGGTGATCGCCCGGGNCGGTGGGCGTTCCCTGTCGCGGCGGCTGGCCACCACCGGCACGCTCGAGGAGTTCCGCGAGTACGCGATGCACCGTTCGCTGCTCCAGCTCATCGAGGCGGACCCGCACACCTGGGCGATCCCGCGCCTGACCGGCGCGCCGAAGGCGGCGCTGGTGGAGATCCAGGCCGACGAGTACGGCCACGGCGTCGAACGGGACATGCACCAGAACCTGTTCGCCGTGACCATGCGCGCCCTGGACCTCGACGCCCGTCCCGGCGCCTACCTGAACCGGTTGCCCGGGCCCGCGTTCGCGACCGTCAACGTGCCGTCGCTGTTCGGCCTGCATCGGCGGCTGCGCGGCGCGCTCGTCGGCCACCTGGCGCTGTTCGAGATGACGTCGGTGGAGCCGATGGGCGCCTACGCGGCGGCGCTGCGCCGCCTCGGCCTGGCCGCCGGGGCCCGTCACTTCTTCGAGGTCCACGTCGTCGCCGACGCCCATCACCAGACGGTCGCCGCCCGCGACCTCGCCGCGGCCCTCGTCGCCCAGGACCCGGCCCTGGCCGTCGACGTCGTCTTCGGCGCCCGGGCGACCACGGTGGTCGAGGGCCGCTGCGCGGAGGCGATCCTCACCGCGTGGGACGAGGGCCGGTCCTCCCTGCGCGGTGCGCCCCCGGCGCCGCGCTGAAGAAGTCGAGCGTGGTGCGTGTCTTGGTCTGTTGCGGCCCGGTCAGGTCGAGGCCGTGGCGGCGCAGGACGGCGGACAGGCGGGCGGCGGTCCGCGTGGCCGCCTGCGGGGTGGCGCGGGTCGACAGCTCGAGCAGGCGGGAGCCGTCCGGAAACGTCCACCGTTCGGCCTGGAGCAGGCGGTCGAAACCCTCGGGGCGCAACCGGTGCCGAGAGGCCTCGATCGGCCCGAGGACGGTCAGCTCGTCGATGTGGCCGGCCTCGGGCAGGTGGGCGGCGAGCAGCCGTGCCTGCTGCTTCGAGAACAGGTCGTGCAGCGAGCCGCGGCGGGTCATCGCGCGCCGCACGTCGTCGGGGCCGAGCCGGGTGCGCAGGGCGGCGGAGCAGACGTAGGCGCCGGGCATCGCGTCGACCTCGACGACGAACTGCTTCGACCGCCGCAGCCGCGGGGCGACCTTCGCCGGAACGACGGGCCGGAGTTTGACCACGGAGTCGTCCGGTCTGCCGCTCGTACTACGCACGCGGACGACCACACCACGCCGATGCAGCAGCCGGTCCGGGGTGTCGAGGTAGTAGACCCGTTGCCGCCGGGCCCTCGTCCCGGAGATCCCGAACATCTCGATCGCCCGCCGGTGTGCGGAGGAGGGCACGAGGAACTTGAGTTCCACCCGATCCACCTGGCGGGTGAGTTTCACCAGGGCGTGCAGGTCGTCGTCGGGTAACTGCCAGAACTTCTGCGCCGCGCGCAGCACGGAGGAACCATCTGCCGCAGCAGCCGTCACATCGCCCTCCCACCCGCCTGTTCCGCGGCGCACAGGCCTCGTGATTCCGGGACCCGATGGATTGGCGTCCACCCTTCCGTGGCAGGAGTGCTCATACCACCTGAACGGATACTCAAACCGCATGCCCGGCCGAGGTTCGCCAACCGGGACACAGGCCACGGATCGTCTCCGACGCCAGGTCGGTGCCGTCGGCGGCCGCTGCGCGGGCCGGGCGCGGCCGGGGTGATGCGGCACCGGTCGAGTGCGGCCGACTGGCCCCGAGGTGCCAGTGGCCGGCCGTTGCGGCGGTGCCAGGCGGGTGCAACTCGGGCCGGCCGGGCGCATCGTCGAGCACGCGTCGCGCATGCGGCTGAGGGGTCGTGACCCACGGGCCGGTGGGCGGTCGGTCGGCGTTGCGATGGTGCATCTGCGTCGTGGTGTCGCTGTGGGACCGGCCGCCCGGCGGCGTCGACCCGCGGGGCTGCTGTCCTACGATCCTGACCGACTCCGGAGGAGGACCTCATGCTCGGTAGATCGGTGCGCCGCCGCAGTCTGGGCCGCGGGATGACCGCACGGCTGATGCGGGAGGGCCGACCGCCGCGGGCCGTCCGCGCCGTCTTCGGCTACGACCCGGCTGATCCGATCGCCGTGACCCTGACCCTTGGCGGCGTGATCGGGACGGGTCCCGTCGTNTGGCGCTTCGCCCNTCGGCTCCTCGCCGACGGGGCACGTCGACCCGTCGGTCTGGGCGATGTACGGGTCCGCCCCATCGTGCTGCGCGGGCAGCCCGCGCTCGCGCTGTGCCTGTGCGGTACGTCCGGCACCGCCGAGTTGGAGCTGCCCGCGCGGGAGGTGGCGGCGTTCCTGTGGCGCACGTACGCCATGGTGTCGGCCGACGCGGAGGCCGCGACGATCGACTGGGCCGGCGAGTTCCGCTTCATGCCGGGCCGCCCGGNCGGGCCCGAAGGTGGTGTCGCCTGGCCGTCCGGGTGGGGCGTCGGACGCCGGCCCAGCAGGACGGACGGGGCGGGAGACCCCCGGGTACCCGCCGAAGGTCCCTGGTAGGCACCGGCCGGGCAGGGCACCCTGGGGGATCCGCGAATGTTCCAGCGGGATGAACCGGGAGGCCGGCCGTGCGTGACGTCCCGATGCCGCAACCCCGCCCGGCTTCCGATGCCGAGTCCGCATCGTCCCCCACCGGGGGGTCGTGCGCCTGTGGCATGGGGGCCTACTGGCGGCTACACGCGGTCACGCCCGGCGTCAGCGGGGACTGGGTGGACGTGTTCGCCCTCGACGACGGCCGGCTCGCGATCTGCGTCGGCGACGCGGCCGGGCACGGCTCGCGGGCGGCGGCCTTCGCGGGCCGGGTGCGGGCGATGCTGCGCCGGCGTCTGCTGGCCGGGAAGGAGCCCGACGCCGCCGTCAGCGCGACGGTCGACGAGGTCGCCGGGCTGGGCGACCTCGGGGAGATGTTCGCCACGGCCTTCGTCGCGGTGGCCGACCCGGCCACGGGCCGCGTGGTCTACGTCAACGCCGGCCATCCGCCCGCCGTGCACCTGACTCGAAGCGCCGACCCGGCCAGCCTGCCGCTGGGACCGACCGGCCCGATCCTGTCGGACCTGTTCGCGGGCACCTCGATCTGGACGTCCCGGTCCCTGCGGATGGCCCCTGGCGACCGCCTCGTCGTCTACACCGACGGCCTCAGCGAGGCCCGCGACGCCGCCGGCGAGCAGTTCGGCACGGACCGTATCGGTGCGGCCNGCGGCGGCGAGCCTTCCGACACCCCGCCCGACCAGCTCATCGACCGCATCTTCGCGCGGGTCACCGCCCACACCCACGCCGCGGCTCGCGACGACCGCACCGTGGCCGTCCTGACCCGGCGGCCCGAGCCCTCCGCCGCGACCGTGCCCACCCCCTGACCGTGCCCACCCCCTGACCGTGCCCACCCCCTGACCGTGCCCACCCCCTGACCGTGCCCACCCCCTGACCGTGCCCACCCCCTGACTGCGGTCGACCTAGCCGCGGGACGGCGGCCGACGGCTGGCGCAGGGGACGCAGGTGCGGGCCGAGGGGCGGGCGGCCAGACGCTGCTCGCCGACGGGCCTCCCGCAGGTCTCGCAGACGCCGTAGGTTCCGGCGGCCAGCCGGCCGAGCGCGGCGTCGACCTCCGCCAGGTGGTCGGTCGCCTGTCGAAGCGTGGCACGCACCTGTTCGCGCTCGAACGGCATCGAGGCGCCCTCGATGTCGTGCTCGTCGTCGGCGTCCCGGTCGGCGGTGTCGTCGAGGATGCGGTCGAGCTCCCGGTGCAGTGCGGCGACGCGGGCGGTGGCGTCGGCCCGCTCGGCCAGCAGCCGGGCTCGCGCGTCCGCCTCGGAGCTCAAGGTCACACCTCCATACTGCGTCGCCCCAGGATGCCGATGAACCCGAGAGCCCCACCGTGCAACCCTGGGGAGTCAACCCGCCCAGGTCACCCGCAGGACGGTGACGGTGATCCAGCGGTCTTCGATGCTGTACGTCAGCAGCCCGTACCCGAAGACCGCCCGCCACAGCTCGGTGCGCTTGTCGTAGGTCCCGCACCGCTGCGGATCGTCGGCCAGTCGATGCAGGAACGCGTCGAGCTCGTGTCGACCCTGGGCCGGCAGGGTGTCACGCTGTTGCTCGGCGAAGGTGACCCAACGGATCGTGTGCCTGGGGATCTGTAACCTCCGGATCGCCGGCGGGGTGCGAAGTGGTCCCGCCGAGCACGGTCAGGTCTCCGGCCTCCAGCCGGCGGCGGTCCGCGAGGGCTCCCNCCTCGATCTCCGGATTCGCCGTGAGCACGGCTCGGCTCCACCACTTGTCGATCACCGCGGCCACGGGCACGAGGTCGAGGCTGTCGTCGGCCCCGGCCAACGCGATCCGCAGTTCCGCCACGAACTTCTCACGATCACCCGGATGAAGNGCCGCGCGGATAGCCGGTCCGTTCTTGGCGATCCGGTTGCGGACTCCATGGATCGGGATCGTGTCGGCCATGAGGACCATCATCCCCACGCCCCGAGGCCTCGGCAACGAACGGCCGTGGGCCCGCGGTGGGCGATGTGACGCCTCGGTGGAATCGGGCTCGCGGGTGACGAGCGTCAGGACGGGATCGGCCGACTCAGGTGGGGGCGGCGTCGGTGATGCGCGCCATCAGGGAGCGGCCGGCGGACACCACCGTCTCCCGGTCGTGGGTGATCACGAACGCGAACCGGCGATCGCCGTCCGGCCCTGCGTCGACGAGATCGCGAGCGATGAGCGCGCTGGCGTAGTGCGGTCCGACNGCGGTCACGACCCATTCCCCGACCAGCGGGTCCGCCGCGGTCAGGCAGATGTCACGCACGCCCGGACATCTCCCCGGGCGAAGATCGGCCGCCAGGACGCCGACGAAGGGGCAGGCGACCGCGAGGCACGCGTACCGCTGGCTCGTCGCCGGGGTGAACGTGTCGGCGGTCTCGAACGCGGAGAGCAGCACCGGCGGATCACCGAGTGTCATCGCCTGCCGCTCGATCTCGTGCGAGATCGCCAGGAGCAGCTTCTTGCGCCCGACCCGGAGATCCCTGGACTCCCGGACGAGCTCGAACGGAGTCGTCGGGGCCTGCGCCGGTCGTTTCGTGAACGGCAGTCGAGCGGCCGACGCGGCCGCGGGAAGCGGCCCGGGANGGCCGAAGAGCCAGCCCTGCCCGTACCTAGCCCCGAACGCGAGAGCCTGCTCCAGATGAGCGGGGGTCTCGACGCCCTCGGCCAGGATGACGGCCCCGGTCCGCTCGGCGTGCGCCATGATGGCCGTGATCGTGCGGGCCTGCTGNGGCTGCGGGCTGTGTTGCACGAGCGACAGATCGAGTTTGATGACGTCCGGGGCGACGAACGGCAGCAGCGCGAGCGAGTCCGGGTTCACNCCGACGTCGTCGAGCGCGATCCCCCAGCCCCGGTCCCGCGCCCACCGGATGGTGCGCAGCAGCTCGGACGGCTGGCGCGACAGCGAGTTCTCCGTCAGTTCGAGCACGACGCGCAGCTTGTGGACTGCCTCGTCGACCAGCGTGGCGACCGCCGGCGGCTGCGAGGTCACGCAGGACGAGGCCGTCAGGTTGATGAACAGGGTCTGCTCGTTTCCCAACGACACGTCGAGCGCGCCCCGCAGGGCGGCGAGCCGGCACGCCCAGTCCAGATCCGCCAGGCGCCCCTGGGCCTGGGCCTCGGCGAACGCGGAGATCGGATCCACGGGTCCGAGGCCCGGCCACCGGGCGAGCGCCTCATAGCCGACGACCTCGCCCGACTCCAGGTCGACGAGAGGCTGGTAGCTCGGCACCAGGGCGCCGGCCGCCAGAATCTCGGCGAGATCGCATCTACGCCGGCGGTCGACCGGCATCCGCACTGCCATCTGCACCCCCCAGCCGCGGCCGGTGGGTCTCCGGACCTCGGACCCCCGGGTCCCGGGTCTCTCGCCTTCGACGCTACGCCCTTGCGCCCGCCCCGGCCGGCCGCAGGTGGGCGGCCTAGCCCAGGGGCTCGGGTCCCGGGGGCTCGGGTCCCAGGCGATCCGGACAGGACACTCCGGCCCAGGACATCACCGTGCAGTACGTGCTTCGCGCGACCTTCCATCTCCCGTCGACGAGAACGGCCTCGCCGAGCAGGGTGCCGTAGGCGGGCGCGTGGCTCAGCACCACCTCGAAGGCGAGCGACGCGTGGGCCGGGTCGGTGAACACCGGCTCCCCGATCAGCACCCGCGCGCTCCACGTCGCCTGCGGATGGCGGTCGCGCACGGTTTCCAGCGTCGATTGCAGGGACGCGCCGTCGTCGACGGCGGCCAGGGCGGCTTCGGCGTCCTGATCACCCGTGAAGGCCGTGGTGAACGCCGCCCGGATCGCTGCCGCGGCCGCCGCGACGTCGGCCGGCGCCGGCCCGGCCTCGGGCAGTCCGGCCGGCGGCCACAGGTCGACCGCCCGGTCGGCGGCCGCCCGGATCACGGCGCCGTCCACGACGACGCGTGACTCGGGCAGGNCGCGGGCGAGGAACTCGGCGACGAAGGTCAGCGGACCGTCCGGCGGCAGGGGCCAGAGCCAGTACCGCAGCCGGTGCGTCTGTTCCGCCCGCGAGCCGACGAAGCCCGCGACGGAGCCAGGCAGGATCCCGCGCCGCACGCCCGGCGGCGCGGGTAAGGGGAAATTGCGCGCCACCGGCTCCTCCGCCGCGGTCCCATCGGGCAGGGCCGTCAGCAACGGGCCACCCGACTCGCCGAGGCGGGTCGTGACGGTGTCCCCGGGTCGGGCCGCGACGGCCCGTGAACCGTCGGGAAGGGCGATCCCGAACCGGACCATCCGGGCGGCACCCCGGCTCCAGTCCACCGCCAGCCGCGGATCGACACCGGGCTCGGTGCCGGGCCGCAGCCGGATCTCCAGGGTGATCTCCACGCCCGCGGGATACGCGGCAAGGCCCGCGACGGACACCGCGGTGTCGACATTGCGGACGACGATCAGCGCAAGGGGAACCACCCCGGCGAGCTGGTGGTCCGGCGGGGCGAGCCAGGGGCTCGCCGGTCGCGGTGGCACAGCCGAGGAGACTCGGTCAAAAAAGCCCATGATGCCGAAATCGTGGCGCTATCGCCACAGTCGGGTCAACCCGACTTGCGCACTCTGTAATCGTCGTGTCCCCTGACCGTCGTGGCCCGTGACCTCGTGGCCCGTGACCTCGAGGCCCGTGACCTCGAGGCCCGTGACCGGTCGGGTTGTCAGGAGAGGAAGTCGACGGCGAGGCGGTCCGGCGCCGTGAGCTCGACGACGCGGAAGCCGCCGACATGTCCCAGGCCGACGCCGATGTGCACCGTCCCCTCGAAGTCGCCGGCCAGCGCGTAGCTCAGCCCGGACTGGCCCGTGCCGTCCGGCGCCGTGCGCAGCGTCGAGGCGCCCTGGTCGTCGTGGGCGGCGGTGGAGGTCAGGACCAGTTCGAAGTCCGCCTGCCCGGCCAGCGGCAGCGGCGCACCGGAACCGGGCCGGATCACCTGTGGCACGAACCCGGCGCGGTAGCCGGGGACACCCCCGGTGAACTCCAGCACGAGCCGCTGGAAGCGGACGCCGTTCTCCACGTTGGGCGCACTGCGCAGCGACACGAGCCGGACGGGCCGGGTCGCCTGNCGCGCGGACACCGCCGGCTGGCTCGACCAGCTCCGCGCGTCGACCCGCGGTCCCACCGACGCGGCCGCGGTCGCCGTTTCCCGGGCCGTCGGAGCGGGCGTCGCGGCCGTGCCACCCGAAGCCGCCGGCGAGGTGACGCTCGCCGAGCCCGTGGGAGCCGGGGAGGTCGACGGCGAGGCGGCTCCGTCGCCACCGCTGCCGGAACCGGAGCCGGAGCAGGCGACGAGCACCGCCGCGAGCACCGTCGCAAGCAGGCCGGCACGAGCCGGCCTCCGCCGCCCGCCCGGACCAGCGCAGCCGCCCCCGCCCTGCTCCCGCGGAGCCCCCGCGGACCTCGCCTCCGCCCTGACGATGCTTCCCATCCGCAACGCCCCGCTTTCTAGGACAGACGGCACGAAGCCAGCCCGTCCGTCATACCCGACGCGCCCCGACCAGGAACCCGATCATAGGGCGATCACGCGGGCTCGACCCGCGGACGTGGCTGCCCGCGGGGGCGACCCGCGCGGGTGGTGCGGCCGAGCTGACCCGGCTCACACCGGCTGCCCCGCCAGGGCGGTGTCGGTTGCGGTCGCAGTGCGGGGGCGGCCACGGCGGGGGCTTCGCCGCGGGGCGGTCAACGAGGGCGAAGTGCACCAGCTTGTTGAGCCTTGACCGCAAGCCCTTGCGGTTCGGCGTGGCGCCGCCCGTGGTTGCTCGACACGATCGAACGGCGACCTACCAGAGCCGGTGAGGGGACTCGAACCCCTAACCGCTCGATTACAAGTCGAGTGCGCTACCAATTGCGCCACACCGGCTGGTGTCTCGACGATACCCGACCCTGTGTCGCCGCCGGNCGAAGCGCTGGACGTAGGCGTGGTGCCGGGGGCGCACCGAGCCGCGGGCACCATGTTCGCTGCTCTGTACCGCGAGCTGGTTGCGCACGCGCGGCGCGATCCCGCATCGGAGCTGGACGCCTACTACGCCTACTCGCTTTTCTGCTCGAACCGCCCGCGGCCCGACGGTGTCGGGGCCTGCGGGCGGTCCGGGGGAGGGCTCAGAAACCCTGGCTGCGCATCGCGGCGTCCACGTTGGCGGCGTCTGCCTCCGCGTATTCCGGGGTGTTCGCCACCACGGCCTCGGTGGTGAGGAAGAGGCCGGCGATGGAGGCGGCGTTCTGCAGGGCGGAGCGGGTGACCTTGGCGGGGTCGATGATGCCGGTGGCGATGAGGTCGACGTACTCGCCGGTGGCGGCGTTGAGGCCGTGGCCGGTGGGCAGGTTGCGGACCTTGTCGACCACGACGCCGCCCTCGAGACCGCTGTTGAACGCGATCTGCTTGATCGGTGCCTCGAGCGCGAGGCGGACGATGTTCGCGCCGGTGGCCTCGTCGCCGGAGAGGTCGAGCTTCTCGAAGGCGGTGATCGAGGCCTGGAGCAGCGCGACGCCACCGCCGGCGACGATGCCTTCCTCGACGGCGGCCTTGGCGTTGGACACCGC
>NZ_LJFZ01000049.1:0-38424 GCF_001420875.1 Frankia sp. AvcI1
GGGGGGGGGGGGGGGGGGGGGGGGGGGGGGGGGGGGGGGGGGGGGGGGGGGGGGGGGGGGGGGGGGGGGGGGGGGGGGGCGGGGGCGGGCTGGGTGGGCAGGCGGAGAACCCAGCCGGGGCGGATCAGGCCGGGCTGGGTCAGTGCCCGTCCGTCCGTTTGGACGACGCCGTGGTTGAGGGCCCAGATCTGCGGCCAGCGGGCACCGTCGCCCAGGCATCGCTCGGCGATCCGCCACAGGCTGTCGTACACGCCGTTGTGGGGAAGCTGCACCACCACGGTCCCCGGCGCGGCGGCCGGCAGCGTCGGGTCGGTCGCGCTGGTGGCGGCGACCGGGACGAGCCGAGGGGCGGCGGGTGCGGTGGCGGCGGCCGGCGCGGCGGCGGGACCGCCGGCTGGGGTGAGAGGGCCGCGGGACTGGAGGACGGTGAGCAGTACCGCGCCGAGGAGGAAGGTGGTCAACCCCCGCATCCCACCGACGGGCAGCGGCGGGCTCTGGCCAGGCCAGCGTGNCTCGCGGACGACGTCCGGTACCGCCAGGACGACGGAGACGGTGAACGAGGCCCACAGCGGCCACAGCAGCACGGCGAGAATGTCCAACAGCAGGGTGTCGTCCATCGGCCCGGTCAGCCGTGCTGAGATCTCCGCCCAGGACGGCACCTGGTGGGGCAGCGGCCAGCCGATGAAATGCCACAGCCCCCACGGCAATCCGCCGATCAGGGCGATCAGCGCGGCGAGGGCGACGGCGGCGCGGGCTACGCGGACCAGCGCCAGCCCGCCGGCGGCGAACCTGCGACGGACAGGCCGGGCGGGGCGGCTCATGGGGCCGCCCCCGCGGCTGGTGGGGCAGGGTGGGCGCTGCCGGTCGCGGTGACGGTGAGCGTGTCGAGTCCGACGATGCCGAGCAGCTGGTTGTGGTGGGCCACGGTGACCGTGACGGTGATCGTGTTGTCCGCGACGGTCGCGGTGCCGGTGGCGCCGGCCTGGGTGAGGTAGGCGCGGGCGGCGGAGACCGCCTGGTCGGGCAGGAGACGGACGGTTCCGCGCTGGCGGAAGGCGGTCAGGTCGAGGTGTTGGGCGCCGGCGCGGGCGGCTTCCTGCGCGACGCCCATCGCGCTGGTCTTGTCCGCCAGCGCGNCGCCGGCGTCGAGGATCAGCCCACCGAACATGACGAACGCGGCGAACAGCACCACCACGAACACGGTGACCGTCCCCTCGTCCCGGCCATCACGCCACGGTCGGCGGGTCACGGTGCCTCTGCGCGCTGGTCGACGTGCTGGTCCACAGGACTGGTGGCGCTGGCGTGCAGCGTCGCCGTGCCCGGAGTCGCCAGCAGGGCGACATCGTGTAGCTCGACGGTGCACGCCACCTGGACCCGCACCAGCGTTCCGGGCGTCAGACCGGCGGGATCGGTCTCGACCGTCAGGTCCTGACAGGTGACCCCCGCGTCGGCCAGCGCGGCCTGCGCGGTGGCACGCGCATCGGCGCCGGCCTGGGCGGGGCTGCGGGCGATCGAGGCGGCACGGGCGGCCTGGTGGGCGACGTCGGCGATCCGCAGCTTCGCGTCTGACACTCGGTAGCACAGGACGAGGAACAGCAGCATGAGTAGCAACACCGGCATGATCAGCACCAGTTCGGTGGTGGCCGAGCCACTGTCCCGGCCGGGATCGACGGGCCGGGGCGGCGCGGGGGCAGGGGTCACGGTGTCCGCCTCTCCACTGGCCCGGCCGCGTCGGCGTTCACCCCGAGGCGTAGTCCCGGAACGACGCTCGCAGCGGTGCCGTGGACGTGGACGGCGGCACGCACGGCGTTCCGGGTGACCGTGACCTGCGGGTCGGTGAGGGTGGCGCGGCCGAGCTGGTCGAGCGTCGCCTGCGCCTGAGTCTGGCCGGCGGCGGTGCTGCCCCCGTCGGCGCGGGCCGCGGCGAGCGCCCGAGTGGCGGTGGCCTGCGCGACGTGGCTGGCGTGCGCCCAGACCGTGACCTGCGCGAGCAGCATCACCACCGTGAACAGCAACGGCAACACGAAAATCATCTCGACGGTCAGCGCGCCGTCGTCTTCCGCCCGGCGGCCAGAGGCGGCGGGCGTGCGGCCGGCGCACCGTCGCCGGGTGCCGGGACGGCTCGGGTGTGGTCGCTGCCGCCGGGGACCGCGGCTGCCCGCACCCGGCCGGCGGGCGGGCACAGGACGGCCGCGGGCACGCCGGCGTCGATCCTTGACCGGTCGGGGATGGGCTGCCACGAGTCGCCTGCTATTTGAAGGCGACGCTTCGCGCAGCATCCAGGATTTCTGGGCCAAAAATTCCGATGACGGCCAGGGCGAGGGCGGCCAGCGCGGCGATCCAGATGACGCTTTCCGTGGTGTTGCTGCCCCGGTCCTGCTCCGGCTCGTGGGGCGGCTGACTGGCCCAGCTGGTGTAGCGCGTCCAGCAGGAACGGATGAAGGNGAACATCAGGGCCTCCCCGAGGAGATACAGCGTCTACAACGAGCGGGTGATCTGGGTCAGGGCGGGATAGAAGACAAAAAGGATGAATCCGATCGCGATCAGGACGCCGGGGATGCTCATGCGTTCGGTGGCGGCTTCGGCGTCGGCTTCGGCGTTCTGGGCCTGGCGGACTCGCAGCGTGGCGGCCTTGGCGTCCAGGGACTGGCGGACGCGGGCGCCTTCGGTGCCGGCGAGGGCGACCGCGTCGGCGAGTTCGGTCAACTCGGAGATCTGAAGCTCGCCACCGAGCCGGCCGAGTGCCTCCCACGGGCTGACGCGGGTTTCCCGGGCAGTCCGCAACGCGCGGCGTAACGCCAGGAACGGCCAGCCGTGCCCGATGCCCGCGGCGTCGGTCAGCGCGCTTTCCACCCCGGCGCCGCCGGCGAGCAGCACCTGGATCAGCGAGAGATAGGCCGACAGGGCGTGGCGGAACGCCACCCGGCTGCGTTCGGCTTCCGCCCGCACGGTCAGGTCGGGCAGCAGGAACCCCACGGCGCCGAGCAGGATCGCCATGGCGGCGGGCACCGCCCAGGGAAACGGCCGGCCCCCGGCGGCGAAGGCCACCCCCACCACCGACGGGAACAGCAACCCGGCCAGACCCGCCGTGGCCTTCTCCGCCAGGTGAGCGTCGGCGGACCGCCCGAGCACGGCCAGGTCCTGGCGCAGCGCGTCGGTCGGCAGCCCGGCGGCGCGCAGCAGACCGATGAACGGCCGGCCGGCCCGTACCGCCCAGCCGTCCTGCTCGGCCGGCACCGTCGCCGCCGCCACAGGGGTCGAGGGCGCGGGGTCGAGCCGGGCCAGGGCCTCTTCCAGGGACGGGCGGGGTGGGAACGCCCAGACCGCCAGCGCCCACAGGCCGACGCCGATACCGGCGGCCAGCAGCATCATCAGCACGGTCATCGGCTGCCCCACCCCGCCCCCGCCGGCGCGGTGACGGCGGTCATCGCCGGCGCCGTGGGGTCGTCGCCGTCAAGGAAACGACCAGGAGTCTCGATCTTCGCCATGCGCCGTAGCCACCCGAATCCACCGGTGAAGATCGCCCCCACGGCGAGCAGGACCATCTGACCCGCGGCGGTGTTGTACGGGGACAGGAAGGCCCGGTTGAAGACCACCAGGCCGCCGGCGAAGACGATGCTGGTCACGACGACGACGCGCATCGTGGTGCGCATCCTCGCCCGGCCGACCTCGATCCGCCCCAGCATGTCGACCTGCGCGCGGGCGGTCGCGGCGAGCTGGCCGAGNAGCCCGGACAGCTGCCGGGCCTGGTGCTGGCTGGCCAGGATCAGTGCTGCGATCACCAGGTCGGCCAGCGGATCGTCAAGGTCGTCGGCCAGCCCGCGCAGGGCGGGCGCGAGCCGTTCGCGGTGCCCGATCCGGGTGGCCAGCACCGTGACCTCGCCGCGGATCGCCGGCGGGGCGGCGGGCGCGGTCGCCGCGATGGCCTGTTCGAGGCCGGCCGCGGCGGCGAGGGTGTCGCGGAGCTGTTCGGCCCACACCGCGATGCCCTGCGTGCGGGCTACCTGGCGGGCCTGGTCGCGGTCGGGGCCCAGCATCCGGGGAAGGCCGAACACCGCCATCGCGATCAGCAGCCCACCGACAACCCAGCCGGTCAGTGCGCCCACCACGATGCCCGCGACAACCGCGGCGGTAGCCCACCGGCCGACGTGCGGGTCGTCCCGCCACGGCAGAGAACGCCACCGGCGGGCAGGACGCGGCTCCTCCTCGGCGGATACCCCGTGCCAGCCGTAGACGATGAGCAGCAGCCCGGCGCCGACGCCCAGGCCGAGCAGCCCGAACAGGCCGGTCATGACCACCACCCCCGGGAAAGCAGATCCGGATCGAACCCGACGTCGACCAGGCCGTCGAGCAACTCGCCGGTCGGCGGGGCAGCCGGCAGGGCACGCCGGTCGGGTCCCGGTCGGTACAGCTCGTTCGTCACGACCTGCGCGCCGTCGGCGTCCNCCNCCTCCCGCACGCTGGACACCACCCGCCGGCCCCGCTCACCTCGCGNCTCGACGAGATGCACCACCACGTGAATCGCGCTCGCGATCAGCAGGTTCGTGGCCTCCAACGGCAGCCGCTCGGGCCCCTGCACCGCGTAGCTGGCGAGCCGGGTGAACACGCCACGGGAGGTCGAGGAGTGCAGCGTCGTCATCGAGCCGTCGTTGCCCTGGCTCATGGCGTTGAGCATCGGGATGACCTCGGGCCCCCGAACCTCGCCGACGATCACCCGGTCCGGGGACATCCGCAGCGCGGCCCGGACCAGGTCGGACGCGGAGATCGCCCCCTCGCCCTCGGTGTTGGCTTCGCGGACCTGCATCGCCACCACATCCGGGTGCGCCTGCTCGTTCTCGTCCAAGCCGAGTTCGTACACATCCTCGACCGTGNCCAGTCGTTCGGACGGTGGGATCTGGTCGGCCAGCGCGAGCAGCATCGTGGTCTTCCCAATCGCGGTACCACCGGCCACCACGATGTTCTTCCGCGCCTTCACCAGCGCCGCGAGCAGGCCCTCCAGCCCGTAGTCGATGGTGCCGTTGGCGCGCAGAGCACTCAGGGTGACGTGGCGAAACCGGTGCCTCCGGATACTCACGGAAGGCCGCTGGGTGACCGCCATCACCGCGAACACCCGGCTCTTGTCCGGCAGGTGGAAATTCACCATCGGGGCGCCGCGGTCCCAGCGCCGCTCTTCCACCCCGGCGTGCGCGGCCAGGTCCCGGATCAGACTGACCAGCTCGGCGTCGGATCCGGTGATCGGCGGTAGCCGGAGGCGGCTGCCGTCCGCCCGGCGAATGAACACCCGATCACCGTTGACGTTGATGTTCTCGATCGACGGGTCGGTCAGCAGCGGTTCGAGACCGCCGAGCCCGAGGACCTCGGCGAGCACCTCGTGGATGAGCCGCTGCTCGTCCTCCGGCCGCAGGACCGCGGCCCCGCGCCCCAGCTCCGCGGTGGTATGTGCCTCCGTGAGATCCACGAGGACGGCCAGGGCGAACGCCTCCCGCGCGTCCGCGGCCAGCGGCGCTGCGCCGGCGTCCTCGTCCGCCCGCAGCCGGGCGGCCAGCGCGGCGCGCAACCCCTCCCGCAGCCGTGCGCGCAGCGCCTCGGCGGCCGACCCCGACGTACGTCCCGGCAGATCCGTCGGCGTGACCGGCCCGCCCCGTGGTGCCAGCAGGCCGGGCCAGCCCGCGCCGTTGCCGGCCGTCGTCCGGCCGGGGTCGTTCCAGGACGGCAGGGTCATCGCGCCCCCGTCCGCGTCGGGGGCAACGCGACCCGTCCGTCGCCACCGGGCGGCGCCACGGGTAGCCCGGGTGGCGCGGGTTCGGCCGGCACACTGGCGGCAAGAGCGCCGGCCATCTGTGTCACGGTCCGGCCGAGCCGTGTCCGGCCGATGCCGGACCGGCTCTGTCGACGGCCGGCGAGCACCCCGGCGGCGGCTGTGTCATACGGCAGCGGCCCCAGCACCCTGGGACCCAGCACCCGGGTGATGTCGCGGACCCGGTAGTCCGGCGTCCGGCCCGGCTCGGCGACGACCACCACATACCAGGCAGGCACCTGCCAGCCCTGCACCACATGAATCCGGGCCGCGAGGTGCGCCAGCTCGTCGTCGCGCGGTCGTACGACCAGCAGCAGCACGTCCGCGGCGCGCAACGCCGGCGCCGCCGGGGTCAGCGGGTCCAGCCGGCCGCAGTCCACGATCATCGGCCGGCCGTCAGCCTGCGCCGCGGCCCACAGCAGCGACCAGCCCCCGCCGCCGAGCTCGCCGAGCACCTGGCGGGCATGCTCGGCCCCGGCCGGCGCCGGCAGCACCTGAAGGCCCCCGGGCAGCTGTTGGACATGCTCGTCCAGCGGGCGCGGCTGCCCGCCGCGGCGGCCGGCGGCGGCCAGCGACACCAGACCCCGCCCCGCGGCCAGCCCGAACCGCGCGCCCAGGTCACCACCCGCCGGGTCGGCCTCCACCACCAGCGGCTCCCCGCCGTCCGCCGGCCAGCGATCCGCTAGCGCGAGCGCCAACGTCGTCGTCCCGGGGCTGCCTTTCAACGACCCCAGCGCAATGATCATGTGGGGTTCACCGGCCCTGGNCATTGACGGTGACGACGCCGATCTGCCCGGCCGGGGCCGCCGCCAACGCGCGGGCGTCCTCCTCAGCGAGCTGAAGCGACACCACCGTCGTCTGATNGGTGTCATGGGCCGCCACGGAGACGACTGTCGCCTCCCACGCACTGGCGGCAGCCCCCGAGGACGCGGTCGAGACCGCGCTGGTAGCGGGCGCGACGACCACCGTCACCCGCGACCCCGCCGACAGACCCGACGGGTATTGGCCGGNCTTCAGTGCCACCGCCGCGATCGCGGAACCGGGCGGGGGGACCTGCGCGGCACCCACCGCAGCCCGGGTCAGCACGGTACCGGCCGGCAGACTGTAGGCGACGGGCCGGCCGAGCACACGGTCGCGCTCGCCGGCAGGGACCGTGTCCACGCCGTCGGCGGCGATCCNCACCTCCCGCACGTCCGCCGCCGCCAGGACCTGGCCCACCGTCACCGGACGGGCCAGCACCAGCACCGGCGTCCGCGAGCCCACCCGGGCGCCGGCCAGCAGCCCGGCGGCGGCGCACCCCACTACCAGCACCACCCCGAGCAGCAGGTAGGGAACCCTGCGGCGCCGCCGGGTACCGCCGGTCAGCCGGGTGGACGGTGCCGCACCCGCGCGCCGGCCGGCGCGGTCCCCGCCGGCGGTGCGCGGCGTCGAGGACGGTGCGGTCACCACCCCGCACCCCCGACCTGCGCTCCGCCGGGACAACGAGCGGCCCGGCTCGCCCTGGTCGCGTCGGTCACGGTCGTCATCAGCCACCGCCCGTCGTCAGTGCCGGCACATCGATCACCCGGGCCGCCGCCGTCGACACCGTCGTCAGCCCCGGGAACACCCCCGTCTGGCCCGCGCCCGCCCACGACACGTCCCAGCGCACCGTCGCCGTCACCGCAAACGTCCCGCCGGGCGCGTCCAGCGACCGGTTCCGGTAGGTGTAGCCACAGTCCGGACTGGCGCTCGCCGGATCGGCCCCCGGCGGGAACGGCGTGCCCGGACCGAGGCAGGTCACCGTTGCGCCGTCCCCGAGGGACCAGGTCACCTGCACCGGCTTGGCGACCGCGGTTACGCTCACCCCGCCCGCCGCGGCCGTCGCCGACATCGGGCCCCATCCGGCCGGGTCCAGCCACAGCCACGTCGGCAATCGCACCAGCTGATCCCCGACCGGATTCATGTCGATCCGCGGACCGGCCAACCGCAACTCGTTCCGTGCCTGCTCCGCCAGTGCTGCCGGGTCCGGCGCGGGCGCCTCCACGCCCGGTGCCGCGTCCGGAATCCACACGGGGGGCCGGTACAGAGCGTCCCGCACACCAGGGGTCGTGCACTGGAACACATACCAGGCGCCCGGCCCCTGCCCCGCCTGCGCAGCCACCGNCCGCACCGACAGCTCCGACGACTCGAACACCGCCGCCCGCACCACCAGGCCCCCGCCCTCCGGCGGCCGGTAGAACACCGGCCGCGGCGCGGCGGCCGGCGGCTGATAATCACTACGGGTGTACGAGCAGTCCGCCGTTTTTGGTTTGTCTAGCGACCTGTCACCTGGAGGGGGCGGTCGCGTCGAACCGCCGCCCCGATCGCCCCCTCCACCTACGAATGTAGGACCGCCACCCGGCACTGGGGCGGGGGCGGGGGCCGTTCCGAGGTCGCCCGCGAAAAGCTGGCAGCCCGGGTGCGGATTCTGAGAACAGTCGGTTCCGCCGAACTTGTCGCCAGCGAAAGCGGGCACGGTGAATACGCCGGCCAGCGTCGCCGTCACGGCAGCAACAAAAAGAGTCCTACGCATCAGCATGATGCCAGGTCTCCGACTCCGAACTGGGTGACGCGCCACAGCCCGTCGGTGTGCAGTCGAGCCTCGGCCAGAATCCGGCGCATTCCCCCGGGAGTGTCATCCAGAAGCGAGCCGTCGGTCCTGTATTGCAACCAGTTCCGACTGTCCGCGCAATCCTCGATCCTCACCGAGGTCGGCGCGCCGGGCGGGTTCACCGATGTCACCCGCGGGTGGTTCACCGGCTCACCCTTCGCAACCAGCCCATTGAGATGGTCGGCGTACAGATCACCGGTCAGTACCTGCAAAGCATCGCCCGAGGCATAGCGCGACAGATACGTCGCCTGCCAGTCCGAGGTGTGACTGGCCTGCGCGTCGGCCTTCCACATCCCCACGTACGCGGCGACCGCGTCCTGCCGCGCGATGTCCGCCGGCGATGTCGGCTTCGGGCTCGGCGATCCGCCCGTATGCGGGGGCGAGGAGACGGCTCCGCCACTGGGAGCCGGAGCGGGCGTCGAACCACCATCCGCACCGCAGCCAGCGAGGAAGGTCACGGCAGCGGCCACGACGCTGATACCAGCGAACCGCAGCCGAGCCCGGCGGCGCTGTCCCGCTGTACGAGCCCGGACCTCCACAGTGCCCACCTCGCCGGCCATCCCAATGGACGGCCAACCCGCCCCGGAAGGGAGAAACCCCTCTATCTAGGACTACCCCCGCCACAGCGAATCCCGGCGTTCTAACTTCGCAGTCCGACCGGCATCCCAGCGAGAAATGACTCAATAGGGCTAGAAGTAGCCCCCTGTCCGGGCTATGCAGATCACTCGCTGGGATAGCCCGATCAGGGGGTGCGGGGCGTGCATCGTTCCCGTCGAGCTGTCACGGTGGGCGGGACACAATGCTGATACGGGCATCGCGGCCTGGCTGCGCTCCAGACCCTCTGGCCGGCCCACCTGACCGGTGGTGAGCGCGCCAGGCCGGTCAGCCGCCGTGACGGCGCTTGGGTTCGACCGGCGGGCCTCGATGAACCACTCGGGGCGAAGACGACGGACTCGTCCGCAGGAACGTCCCCGCCCCGCGGTCCACCTGGGTCACTGTGCCTGTCCCGTTAGCCTCACGGTGGCGATCATTTGCCAGTGCCACCCGTCAGCGGCGGGATGGAGCTGAAGCAGGCCGGCGGCGGCCAGCGCGGCGAGTTTCAGCAGGACGTCCACCCGGTCGACCATGCCGGCCTCGGCGTCGAGCAGGGCGGCGATCTCCGTTCCGTGGGCCGTGCCGCGCGGGAGCTGTGCCGCCTGTACCGCCGCCCACCACTCCCGCGGTGAGACGGTGTCGAGCGGGCGCACCCCGTCCGGGGCGGGTGCGGCCAGTGGGGGCTGGCAGGCGTACATCAAGGTGCGGTTGACCGTCTGGTAGCGGGAGAGCAGCCGGACGGTGGCGAGGATGTTCAGCCAGCGGCCCACCTCGTCCGCCGGCACAGGAACATGATCGGCGATCAGGTTGGCGGGGAACACGCCCGCGCGTGCGGTGCGGGCCTGTGCCCAGACCACCGTCGTCCGCAGGGTTCCGACGGCCACGTGCTCGATCCCCTGCACCAGGAGACGGCTCACGGGCCGTGCCGGACGTCCGCCGCCTGTGCGGGGTGTGGGCGCGGCACGCGGGCACCACCCCGCGTGCCGCGCCCCGGCTCCGTCCCCAGGCAGTGGAAGGGGCCAGTCCTTCGGCCGCGGCGCCGTCTCACCGTTCGGGGCCTTTCCACCCGACGGCGCTGATCGCCTCCCGCCCGGAGTCGGTGAGCCGCAGCTCCGAGCCGACCCGGGCGAAGCGACCGGTGCNGGTCTGCCGATCCACCCAGCCTTCCAGGCGGGCCAGCCCGACACCCAGGCGGCGGGCCGCGGTGATCAGGTCGATGTCGACGTCGGGAGAGTCGGCGCCGAGCACCGTCCACACCTCGCTGTCGGTCAACCCTCGTGACAGCAGCTCGCGGCCCCAGCTGGTCCCGTGAGCGGTCATCTGCCACTGGCGGTGCGCCGCACCTCTGTCCGGGCCGGCAGCGAGCAGGCCGCGTACCCCCAGCGTCGCGAGCCGCACCGCCACATCGATCCGATCAACCCGGCCGGCCGGGGCGTCGAGGAACTCGGCGATCGTCTCCGTCGACGCCATGCCGGTGCGGGCGTGCGCGTCGGCCATCGCTGCCCACATCTCCCGCGGCAGAATCGTCTCCTGCGGGCGTAGCACGGTGTCCGCGGTCGGCGCTGCGGCGAGCAGCGGCCCGCAGGCGTACACCCAGGCGTCGCTGGGCGTGCGGTAGCGGTCGACCAGGCCGAGCAAGGCGAGGACATCGAGCAGGCTGCCCGCTTCCTCGACTGTCACCTGGCAACGATCCGCGAGCAGGGTGGNGGGGAACGTGCCCGTGCCGACCCGCTGGTGCGCCCACGCCAGAGCTGCGCGTAGCCGCCCGACCGGTACACGGTCCAGCCCCTGCACCCTCGCAGCGGACCTCGCGCCAGGTGAGGGGATCATCGCGTCTCCTGACCAGGGCGAGCCCGAGGCGAGGGGTGCGGCAGCCAGCACCGCGCAGCGCCGCCTGTGCCGGCCNCCGCCCACCGATCCGCACGGTGCAACTGGGCGTCCGTGGCGGCATACCAGGCGCCGATCAGGCCCACCCTGCGGGTCTGGGCCCGAAACGCCTGCTCCTGCGCGCGGGTGAGAGTAACCGGCGTTGCCGCTGTGGCCGCGGCGAGGGCGAGGGCGAGCTGGGCCNCACGATGCTCCACGTGAGGCCCTCGGCGGCCCGGCCGCGAGCAGGGGATCATCGGCCTTCTCCGCAGGCCAGGCAGGACGGGTCGGTCCCCGAGGCGCACCGCTCGGCCGGGGCCGGCGGTTCGGCGGGTCCGGCCAGGCTGTGGAGTGCCGCGAGATCGGTGACGGCCATGCGGCCACGGGCGAGGATCGTCAGGTGGCCGCTGGTGCGCAGGTCGGTCAGCAGGGGCTGCACGGTGGACAGGGATGCGGCCAGCATCGCGGCGATCTCCCGGTGCCCGAGTGGGATCTCCACCGGGGCGGCCGGGTCCTGGCCGGCCCCGAACGCGGCATGCAGATTGACCAGCAGTCGCGCCGTCCGGATCGCCACCGGCACGGCGCTGTCCGTCCGCCGGGCGCGCAGCGCGGCCTGCCGCCGTGCGCAGGCGGCGTGGCGGAACGCCGCGGCGGTCTGCGGGTAGGTGGCCAGGACCGCGGCAAGGTCGTCATGGGCGATTAGGCGCAGCGTCGTGGGGTCGCCGGCNGTCACCGTCGCGGCCCTGGGTGCCCCTGCCGGCTGAACGATGAGGTCCCCGGGATGGTGCAGGTTCTGGATCGCCAGCCGCCCGGAAGGGCTGATCGCCGCGCTCTTTGTCCACCCGGAGAGGAGCAGGGCCAGGCAGTCCACGGGCTGGTCCTGCCACAGGATCACCGTGCCGGGTTCGGCCCGGTGCTCGTCGCCGAGGGTGACCATAGCCGCGCGGGCGGCGGGCGGGAGCAGGCCGAGGAAGCGGCCGTCCCACGCGGGCACGACGGTCATCCCCACCATCCCGATCTCCTCCTCATCGTCGAGTCCTCTTCACCGGATGTGGTTGGCCGGTGGTGTTCCGCCCGCAGGGGCAGCAGGCGGAACACCCGCTGGGCGCCGCACCGGCCCGGCCCGCCGGCGGGCCGTCACAGGACATGCGGCATGATCACGATGAAAGTCAGGCTGACGAAGAGGAAGCCCATACACCCAGCTCGACCGCGACCGTGCCTCGATCTCCCTGCGTACTCGTTCCGGCAGATCGTCCCGCCGCCGTCCTGCCCCCCGTGGCACGCCGATCAGCCGATGATCAGCGGCGTGCCGGGAGCGGCGGCGACGTCGAGTAGCCGCTGGAACTCCGCGAACGCCGTCGTTTCGGCCCCGAGACGCTGCGGCTTGTTGTCGCCGTGGGAGTCGCTGGACCCCGTGACGATCAGACCGAGGCGTTTCGCGATCGCGAGGAGCTCCGCCCGGTCGGCATCCGTGTGGTTGGGGTGGAAANCCTCGATGCCCGCCAGCCCGGCGTCGGCCAACGCCGCGATGTCCGCCGCCGAGAGCGGTGGACGCCGCTCGGTCCTCCGCGGATGCGCGAGGACCGCAACGCCCCCCGCCCCGCGCACGAGGGACAGGGCCGTTGCGAGGTCGGGTTGCTCCTTGGGCACGTGATACGGGCTGCCATCGCCGAGCCAGTCGGCGGAGTACGCCTCCGCGCGGCTCGTCACCACCCCGTTCCTGACCAGCACCGTCGCGATGTGCGGTTTACCGACCACACCGGCCGCCTCCGCGACCACCTCATCCCAGGAGATGGTGTGGCCGCCCGCCGCCAGCTTCCCGACCATCTTCTGCGCCCGGGTGTCGCGNCTGTCCCGGGTGNGACCGAGCGCGTCGGCCAGCGCCCGGTTTTCCGGGTCGNAGAAATAGCCGAGCAGGTGCTGCGTGCCCCTCACGCCGTCCACCTCGACGGACGTGGAGATCTCCACTCCCGGGATCAGGATCTGCCCCGGTCGCAGCGCCGCAGCCGCGTCGGGAATACCCTCGAACGTATCGTGATCCGTCAGACCCAGGATCAGATTTTCCTCGTCTGCCAGCTTCACCAGCTCCGCTGGATCCTCGGTCCCATCGGATTTTCTCGAATGGTTATGTGGATCAACCCGGGGTTGTTTCATCTGATCCCTCCGACGTGAAGGTCGCCATGTCGACCCGGAGATGTACTTGGGGTCCGAGGACCACGGCGTACGCGTGACTGCCTTCACCATCCCCGACCTTCACACGGGTTCCCTCAGGCGGAACACCACCCGGAAAAGCTTCCGGGGGCACCCACCTGGCGCCGTCGATTTCGGGGAAGTTGAAGTCAACCCGCACGTAGGCGTCCACGTCCTTACCCGCACCGAGGCGGACGAGGAAACGCCGGACCACGCCGTAGACCCGTGCCACCGCGCCCGGCCCGCGCAGGACGTCCCGCCGTGTCCTGATCATCGCCGGCCTGCGCGTGCGCGCCGCGCCGACAGGTACACCGTGGGCGTTCTGATCGTCACCGTGCCCCGGTCGTCGAGAAGCTGATGGCATGCCGTCTCGTAACGGCCGGCCAGCAGCTCCCCGAGCTGTCCGCGGACGGCCTCAAGCGGGTTCGGACCTGCCGGCACCGGCGGCGTGTGCAGGTGGACCGCGACAGCATCATGATCACGAAGGGTTGTGGTCGTCGGAGCGAGATCGCCCCGGTCGATCTCCAGACCCAGGTGGCCGAGGTGGGAGGCGGTCACGAGATCGTCCACCGCGTGCCGGGCATGCGCGGGAGTCGCCTGCCCCAGCGCGGTGTCGATCTGCCACTGCTCGTGTGCGGTGAGGCCGGGCAGCGCATCGTCGTACCGGCGGGCATGGTGCAACGGCTCCGCCAGAGCGAACCGTCCACCCGGAACCAGAACGCGGCCCGCGTCGGCCAGCACCGCGGGCAGGCCCGCCACCCCGGCCACACCGTGCCCGACGACCGCGGTCACCGAGCCCTCGCGCAGGGGAAGCCGACCGGGATCGGCCAGATCCCCTGAAGGCTCCCGGTGCCCGGGGCGAACCNCAGCCGGCGCAGCACGGGATCAAGCCCGACCGCAACAACCACCCCGGACGACCCGACCAGCGACAGGGCCGTCCGAGTCAGCATCCCCCCGTCGGNGCTGGTGCCCAGCACGACGACCCGGTCCCCGGGACCGACCTGCGCCGCACCGAGAACCTGAGGCGACACCCCGGTGTCATGCTCCACGGCCAGCAGGCTCACGAGACGCGGGCCACCGCGCCGAGCAGCCACACCGCCCGCTGCTCGGCGTCCGGCTCCTCCTCCGGACGCCACAGGGCGATCGGCACCACGCCCGGCTCCACCAGGGTGCAGCCCGCCGCCGTGATGATCCCCGAGATCTGCTCGGCCGTACGTGCCTTCAGGGGAATTCCTGCGGCCTCGTATCGGCGGGTGACCTGCTCTGCCGTGGCGGGATTCATCTCGGGGGTGATGTGGGACAGCACCAGGTAGCTGCGGGTCGGCAACCCGGCGACAAGCCCCGCGACGATGCCCGCCACGTCGTCGTCGTCGACGACGAAGTGCAGGATCGCGTTGAGGGACAGCGCGACCGGCTTCTCCAGATCGAGAGTCTCACGCAGCTCGGCAGCGTTGATGATCATCGATGGGTCCCGCAGGTCGGCGTCGAGGTAGGCCGTCCGCCCCTGCGGTGTGCTGGTCAGCAGCGCGCGGGCGTGCACGAGCACGATCGGATCGTTATCCACATAGACGACCCGGGCCTCCGGGGCGATGCCCTGGGCGATCTCATNCAGGTTCGGCGACGTCGGGATGCCCGTACCGACGTCCAGAAACTGGCGGACCCCGACCTCCCCGGCGAGCCACCTGGTGGTGCGGGCGAGGAAGGCCCTGTTCGTCCACGCCATCACCTTCGCGCCGGGCTCCGCGGCCAGGATCTCCTCGGCCGCCTCCCGATCAGCCGGGAAATTGTCCTTCCCATCGAGGAAGTAGTCGTAGATCCGCGCCGTGTGCGCCTGGTCGACGTTCAGGTCCGTGGGCTGTTTGGCGGCGGTGGATTTCACGGCGGTGGACTCGTCCATGATTTCTTTCTGGTCGTGGGTGGAGGGCTCCGGCCTGGACCGCGGGCCGGTCGGGGATGAGCTTCGCGGGGCCTACGTGGTCTCGGTGGGGGGCTGGCCGGAGGCGGTCCTGGGAAGAGCAGCCCAGCCCACTGCTAGAGCAGTGCTCCAGCGACCGGGGAACGCCGATGCGGGAGTGGGCGTGGGCGGCGCGGAGGTGTGGGCACGTCCGGCGCCGCTGCACCCGGCGAAAAGCGACGCCGTGTGCCGGTCAGACGAGCGCGGGAAGGGCGCCCGTCAGCTCGTCGTCGTAGGGGTCGACCGGCCGGTGGACCCCCTCGGGGTCCTCGGCCAGCAGCTGGAACGCGGGTGCGACCGCGGCGGCCAGCGCCGGGCCGAGCCGGTGCAGCCGTGCGGTCACCTCGTCGAGGTACACGCCCAGCAGGGCCGCCCACCCCTGCTCGCCCAGGATCGTCCTCACCCGGTCGTAGTAGGTCTCGGNGCGCATGTCGTCCTCGGCGAACAACGCCGCCCGGCGGGCGAAGTGCTCGCGGCGTTCGGCGGCCTGCTCGGGACCCNACGGCGTCGCCACCGGGCTGACCTTGTGTCCGAGCAACGCGAACGCGTCCTCGGCCGCCGTCCTCTCCTGCCGGTACTCGCCAGCGAGGTCGAGCAGCTGGCGGATCGTTTCGTCCGTCAGACCGATCAGCTTGTAGTGGACCAGCACCCGGTCCACCAGGAAGTCCGGCGCCATGCTCCTCATCCGCTGGTCCAGCAGACCCAGGCGGTGCGGAGCCATCTCATCGTGCGGAGGCATAGATCCAATCCATCTCGTGATTGTGAATGTGAGGTGCCGATTCCGCCTGCCGGCGGCAGCCGCGTCGGAGATGGCGGGAGGCGTCCGGCCGCTCACTCGGGGGGTGCGAGCGACCGGACGGATCACAGAATGCCCGGATTCGCCGAGGGGGAGATTCCACGCGCAGTGAACATCTAGTTCGCTGCGCGATAGGGCTGTGGCCTGCGAATACTCGGCCAGCCGAGGTGATTTCTTCGTCGTCGAGCCCGTGGTTTGAACGGGTCGAGGTCAGCCGGTGAGGGTGAGGTGCATGGCGGCGTGGTCACTGAGGCCGGCGTGGCGAGGAGCGTGCAGGTAGTCGCAGGCGGTCACAGACGGCCGGTGCGCAGTGGTGATGAACGTGTGGTCGAACCGGTAGCCGTTTCCCCCGCGGCCGAACCAGCTGTGGCCGGGTGCGGCGGGGNGCTGGGCCCGGTAGGCGTCGATGAGACCGGCGTCGGCGAAGGAGCGGTAGAAGTCGTACTCCCACCGGCCGAAGACGGGGTAGTGCGGGACGTGGCCTGGTTCGACGACGTTGAGGTCACCGGTCACGATGACCGGGCCGTCGAACCCGGCGAGGAACCCGGGCAGCGCCTGGGTGACGGCGTGTTGGAAGGCACGCTTGTTCTCGTTGCGGCGGTGCTGCGGCCCGCGGGAGGGCACGTAGAGGCCGAGCAGCCTGATCCGCCGGCCGCCGACCCAGATCTCCGCGGCGGGGGCGCGGTGCGGGAGGAACCCGATGCCGGTCGGCACGGGTTCGAGCGGTGTGCTGCGGGAGGCCAGGACCGTGCTGTAGTCGGCGCCGCCCGGTCGCGGTGCGTGCAGGTGGGGGTAGCCGTGCTGGGCGAGCGCGTCGAGGAGGGCGCGTCCGCCGGGTCCGGAGCCGACTTCGGTGAGGACGACGAGGTCCGCGCCGCGCCGCTGGGCGAGCCAGGCGGCCTGGCGGCGGGCCCGGTCGGGTGCAGCGTGCTGGGCGTTGAACGTGAGCAGGCGCAACGGGGCCGGGGGCGCGGTGGCCGCTGGCGGTCGCGGGCTCGGGACCAGGGGCGTCGGGCGGGTGGTCAGGCCGCCGGCGAGAGTCCAGCGCGCCAGAAGGCTCGGTTCGGTCATGTCATCCCCCTCATTGCCCGTTGAAGGCCAGCGACCGCCCCGCGAAGAACGCTGCTGACTGTGACGTTAAGGTCACCGGCATGACGACTCCAGACCACGTCACCCTGCTGGACCTGGATGCGATCAGGGCGAAGGGATGGGCTGAGCGCGCCGACGTCCCCGACGCCGAGTTCGACCGGGCCGAGGCGTTCTACACGTCGATGCGCGCCCACGACGAGCGCCTGCACACCGTCCGCGTGCAGGCGTCGGCGCTCATCGAGCAGTGGACCGGACATCAGCCGCGCGACGTCGGCTCGTTTGGTACCAGACTGAACCTGGAGACCTCCGACCTGGACCTGGGTATCGGCTACCCGGTCGAACGTCGGGACGAGCTGATGGCGACGCTCGACGGCCGCGCCCGTTTCCTGGGAGAGCGCCACACAAGCTTCTCCACCACCCGGCTCGTGTTCACCTTCACCGTGGACGACATCGAGATCGATCTCAGCGCGTTGACCGTGGACGATTTCGCGGTGGCCGGCCGGATGCTCGACCAGATCGACGCGGCGATGAGCCACGACGAACGGGTCTGCCACACCTGGGTCAAGCACCTGCTGCGCGCCACCGGCCGGCTGGAGGACTACGCCGCCTGGAAGCTGGTCACCTACGCCCGGTTCTGCCCGGAGTTCCACTGGGTGCCGATCCCGGAGAAGACCGGCTCCTGACCGCAGCGTGCCGCGCGTCGGGTCAGCTGCCACGGGAATCCGCCGCATTGATCAGCATCCAGCCGGTAGTCCGCGCCCAACGTCGGTGCTCCCGCCCGAGCAGGTCGGCATGCCGCGTCGCGAGCCTCGGCAGCAGGTCGTGCACGGTGGCCACGAGAACGTCACGCAGCAGCGCCAGACGCTCCTCCACCAGCACGTCGACCCGCGCACCCATCGCGTCCTCGTGTGCGGTGCCGGCATCCAGCGGCTGGGCCTCGATCGCGGCGATCAGGTCACCGAGCACGGCGTAGCTGGCGTCTTGNGAGTTCTCCAGGGTCGTCAGGTCGAATCCGAGGATCGTGACCGGGCAAGGTCGGACACGCCGATGCCTCCACTGCGAGAGGGGACGGCCGCTGGCCTATGCTGATATCTCGGTTCGACCACAACATCTGGCACTTCCCGCGATGCGCTCGCGCTACCTGTTGTGATCGTCGCCGGATGTGGCCATACAGAATCAACGTGTCGATCGAGAGGAACGCGCCGTGGTTGACGCAACGCCAACGATGGGAACCCGGACGCCGGGTGCCGTGGCACGGCGGGCGCCTCGGCATCGCAAGTCCGTGACGAGGTCNTTCACGGTCGGNGGCGCCTACGGTTTCATCATCGCGTCCCTGCACGCCGACGGTTCGCTGGCGGACGTCAATCTGATCATGGCGAAGCAGGGGTCGACTCTGCGCGGGATGACCGAGACCGTCTCGTCGGCGATCTCGACTGGTCTGGCACANGGCGTGGCGCTGGTGACGTTCGTTCGGCAGTTCGCCGACCTGCGATTCGAGCCGGCGGGACTGACCGACGACCCGGAGATCCCACGGGCCACGTCGATCATCGATTACGTGGTGCGGCGCCTGGCCTTGGATTTCCTGCCGTTGGAGGACCGGGCCGCATTGGGCGTGCTCACGCCGCTGGAGCGCGCCGAGGTCGCGACCGAGCCCACACCGGTGCCGCCGACGTGGTCGGACACGCCGGGAATGCCGATGTTCGTGCCCTTCGAGATCCCAGTCCAGGTCTCGCCCTGAGAGGCTTCTGCCCGCTGGGGCGGTTCACGTGCTCTCGTCGGTAAGAACGTGACGTGCTGCGATCAGGGCGCTGTCGATGTCATCACAGATCGTGACGGATGGCAGCATGTCGAAGCTGGCGTGTGGGGCATTGAGGCAAGACGAGGTTCAGGCGTTCCATCCGTGAACGGCAAATTTTCGTCCTGCCTCGTAGAGTTCGATTCCGATTCGCGTGTAGGGGTAGGTATTGTCAGGGAGGCTATTCAGCGGAAACCAGGAGATTCGGGCACACTTGTGTGGTTCCGCGTTGACGGGCTCTCCGTCCCAGCGTGCCGGCCGGAAGAACAGTCCAAGTCGTCCTTCCCCGTGTTCGTTCCGAAAATGGACCGTCGAGGCGAGTTCCAGGGACCCGCGATCCAGATGGAGGCCGATTTCTTCGTGTGCCTCGCGGAGCATCGCGGCNGCGACGTCCTCGCCTTCTTCGAGCTTGCCGCTCGGGACATTCCACTCGTTATCCGCAAAACCGGTGCNGGATCGCAGGGCGAGGAGCACCTGGTCGCCGCGGACGAGGAGTAGCAGAACGTCAATGACGCTGGTATAGGCCACGGTTGGGATTCTCTTCCCTCGGCAGAGCGGGTGTTTGTCAGCGGGTGGTCGGGTCGAGGCCGAGAGCGGTGAGCTGTTCGGCGATCCAGTCGACGCGCTGGCTGGTGGACATGTTCGGCGGGATGTCGTATACGCGTTGTCCGACGCTGGCGCAGGTGCTGCGCACGACGCGGTCGGNGGCTGGCTGCATGTCGAGTACTTGGGACCGGTAGGGGTCCCCGACCTGCTGCTGGTCGAAGNGGTCGCAGCAGTAGAACACCGCGTCGTACACGTAGGACCAGGCCCGGCAGAACGTCTCTATCGCTTGGAGCACAGGACCGTGGGGTCCGTCGGGGCCGCCGGGCAGGACCAGCCAGGCGTACGCCAGCACGTTCGCGATCGTCTTGTCCGCGATGACCATCGTGTGGCCGCGGGCGGTGCGCAGCTGGCTGGACAGCTGCGCGGCGAACAGATCGACCTCGGTCTCCAGGTCGAAGCTGCCCTTGCCGTGGACGACGATTTCCTCGATGAACGGCGAGTTCCTCGCGGGTTCGGGCACAGCGGTGACGTGTACGCCGCGTTCCCGGTAGTAGGCGGCGAGGGCGTGGGTGAGGGTCGTCTTGCCGGAGGCGTGGGTGCCCTCGACCGCGATGACAAGGCAGTTCCGCAGCATCAGCGAGGTCCTTCCTCGACGAGCCGACGATCGCCGTCGACGCCGTGATGGCGCTTCAGCCGGACAGGACGGGCTGGCGGGCCGGTGCACATCAGGCGGTCTCGGTGCGGACGCTGGTGGTCTGGTCCCAGGCGGCGGCGTCGACGAGAGCGTCGAGGTGAAGGTCGTCCCACTGGTAGTGGCCGGTATTCCGTGCGGCGATCAGTGCGATCGCCAGCGCATGCCCGACGGACTGACGCAGCGGATCGAGCACTGCCAGCGAGCTGGCGGCCTCTGCCGCGTGGCCGCCAGGGGACCGGTCCAGGCCGTGGAGGCGGTGGCGGGCGCAGAGGTCTGCAAGTGTCGCCGGACCGGTCCTGTCCGCGGTGTCGAGGAGACGCGCGAGCCCGCGTTCGGGGTTCTCCTCGCCCCATGCGGCGGCGACGGANGTGATCCCTCGCACGGGCCGGNCGATGGCGGCGGTCAGGAGGGACAGCTCGCCGGNGAAGCGGTGGCCGGCGAGGACCGCGGCCTGACGTCGTGCCTGCACGAGCAGACCGTCGACCAGGGCGACGATCGCGGGTACGTCCGCTGCGTCCTGGGCGGCGACAGCGTGGAAACCGAACCGCAGCGTCGTGTCGGCAACCATCAGNAGGCGCCCCCGCGGCAGCCGCAGATACACCGCCCCGGCCGCGGCCGGAGAGAACCGATCGGTATGAACGACGGAGAACGCGGCCAACAGCGGGGTCCGCTCGGCGAAGGGCCGCCGTGCGGCCCCGAACGGCGTGTCGGCCCAGTCGAGGTTGGTCGCCTCACGCATCCGCGATCCTGAGCATGCCGCGTTGCGCCGGCGGCCGATCGGTCCGGGTGACCGTATGGATCGACCGTCCCAAGTACTTGGCGTAGTGGTTGCGCTTGAACCGGTAACGCGCCCAGATCGCGGTGATCGGCTCGTCGAGCAGGTTGCCCAACGGTTCCAACAGGTCGGGTGCGTCGTAGACCGGCCAGGCACTGGCCCGCCCCGACGGCCCGACGACGATCATGTGGCCTTCGGTGTCCGGGGTCCACGCCGTCAGCCGAAGCGCCGGCCGCCAGTCGTGCACGGCCCGCAGCTCGGTCAACCGCGCGAACGTCGCCGTGGCCTCGTCCACGCTGATGAACTCATGCTCGGCGAGGTCGAGCGCGTTGCCCTTGCGCAACGGCAGGATCAGCTTGAGTTTCCCGGCGTCGAGCAGGTCGGCGATCTGGTAGGTGAACGGCAACGCGGCCAGCGTCGAGCGATAGACCACCGCCGACAGCGACAGCGGCAGGCCCGCGTCCTGGAACGCCCGCACCCCAGCCATGACCGTGTCGTAGTCGCCCCGGACCCGGTTCGTGGTGGCCCGAGGCCCTTCCAACCCCACGTTGACAAAGCTGATCTTGCCGGCCAGGTGACGCGCATGCTGGAGGCCGCGCGTGGCGTTGGTGGGCACCCCGATCACGGTGCCGGCGAACATGTCGACGACGTCGACGAAATCCCTGCGCAGCAGCGGCTCACCACCAGAGAGGAACACCCGCGGAACCCCGGCCAGGTTGTCCCGCATCCGTTCCAGCGCGTCCAGGGTCGGGTCGGGCTCCTGCAAGACCTCCGAACAGAACGAGCAGTCGAAGTTACACCGCTTCGTGACCTGCACGATCACCGAGAGCGGGCCGGTTGCAGCTGCGGCGACCGTATCCAGATCCACCGAATCTGCAAGGCTGAAGTGATGCCCATCAGTGAAGATCACGGGCTCACCAGCGTGCGAACGTTCCTCATCGCGGGCGGACCGCGCCGCCACAGGAGCGACGGGCGGCGGAGGTGCGGAAGAAGCGATCATCAGTTCCTTCTCGACATGGGCCACGCGCGGCGAGGACTCAGCTGACCGCCGCTATCGTGACGGCGAGCTACCGCGCCGACGCTGAACGCCCCCAGCCTCCCAAGCAACCGGCCGACAAACATTCCCCACAGACAGAACATCCGATTCGGGCCGATGCACCATCGCTGACCTGCCCGAAAGCACTCCGGCGCGCCCACAACTTCGTCCCGACAGCAGCGAAACGTTCGGCTCCCTCCGGGGTCAGCCCGCACCGCGTCCCGGCTGGCGGGAGACCGCCGGCGGCGGCACCCGCAGCGCTTCACGTTCCGAGCGGCGGGGCGGGGCCTGCGATCATCGGTGGTGATCGAGGATCGTGGTCTGCACACGATGTTCTCCTACGGCCTCGCGTCCCTGATGCGGCAGCACGTGGTCGAGGTGAACGCCGCCGTGTCCTGGCTCGACGGGCTCGGCACGTGTCCGGGCAGGATCGACGTTGGTGCGCAGTTGGGGCAGGTGCTCAGGGTCGGCGCGAGCCCAGCCCAGGACTCTGGCGCGCTCCGGGCTAGGGTTTCGCCGTGACGCGTGATGAGATGCCGGAGATGAACGCTGTTGCACCTGGCCTGGAGGAAGGGGACCTTCGGATAATTGCGGAGGGCTTCGGGTTGGGGCCGGTTCGCCGGGTCGAGTTCCTCCCTGGCGGGATCATGAACCGTAATTGGCGGATTGAGACTGCCGCCGGGTCGTTTGCTCTCAAGCTCTTGTTGGACGTTTCTGCTGAGGTGGCGTGCCGTAACGCCCGCGTGTTGGTTGACTTGAGGGCCGCCGGGCTGCCGGTCTGTGCTCCTGTGCTGACTCCCGCCGGGGAGGTGCTGTTCCAGGCGGGGTCTGGCGATTATCTGGTCTCGTCCTGGGCGGAGGGGGCCCATCGCGAAGGGACTGATCTATCTTCGGGTGAAACAGAGTCATTCGGGTCGCTGGTAGCCNATATTCACAACGCGCTTCATGCACAGATCGGCGCTTCGCTGCCTGAGGCCGGTGAGGCTCCGCGGGCGAAGATAACCGCTGCGGAGCGGGCCCTTGAGAAGGCCGACCGCCTGCTGACCAGGATCGCTGTTATCCCCGAACCGACCAGTTTCGACATGGCTGCTCGGGACCTGCTCGCGGAGCGTAAGGTCCTCATCGAGAAACATCGGTCGTGCATACCGTCGGGGGGCACGGGCGGATGGTTGTTCGGCTGGACCCATGGCGATCTGCAGTACCGCAACGTCCTGCACCACGAGGGGACGGTCAGCGCAGTCCTTGACTGGGACCNCATTGCGGTCAGGCGGCTGGGTGAGGAGGTGGCGCGTACCGCGCAGGTCCAGTTCGGCGGTGAGCACGGCTATCTGGATCTGGAGCGGGTCGCGGCGTTCGTGACCGGCTACCGCGCTGTGAAACCGTTGCCGAGAGACGATCTGGTCGAGGCAGTGGATCGGCTGTGGTGGAAGCGCATGTCCGATTTTTGGATGTTCGAGTTTCACTACGACCGTGGCGATCATGGCCCTGATGCGCTGATGGAGCCCAGTGAGCGGCTGTTGGCGTGGTGGACGGACCAGCGTGATGAGGTGCAGGCCGCGTTCGCTGCGGGAGCCTGACCGGGGCCNGCCGGGCTTCCGCAGCGGACGCCTCAGAAATCGATCATGGTGCGGATGCCGCGTCGTGCGGTTGCGTGGTTGAATGCTTCGTTGATCTCGTTCAGCGGGAATCGGGTCGTGGCGATGTCGTCGGCGAGCAGCCGGTGTTCGGCGGCCATCCGTACGTACGCCGGGATGTCGTGGTGGGTGCGAACCTCGCCCATGACGGAGCCGGTGAGGCTTCGGCCGTGGCGGAGCAGGGCGCCGGGAACTTTGATCNCGCTGCCGGGTGGCATCATCCCGATGATGACGGCGCGTCCGCCGGGTGACAGTGCCTCGAACGCGGCCGAGGCCAGGGTGGGGTCACCGACGGCTTCGACTGCGATGTCGACTCCGTGCTGGTCGGTGGCGGCGGCGACAGCCGCGGGGATGGTGTCGTGTGCCGGGTTGATGGTGTGGGTCGCGCCGAGAGAGCGGGCGGCATGCCTGCGGTGGGCTTCGGGGTCGGCCGCGAGGATGCGGGTCGCGCCGGCGATTCTCGCGGCCTGGACGGCGCCCAGGCCGACACCGCCGCAGCCGATGACGAGTACGGATTGGCCGGGACGGATAGCCGCGGTGTTGAGGACGGTCGCCATCCCGGTGGTCAGGCAGCAGCCGAGCAGGGCGGCGGCGGCGAAGCTGACCTGCTCGGGAATGGGGATGAGTGCGGCGGCGTCGACGAGCATCAGCTCGGCGAGGGCGGACACGCCCAGGTATTGGCGGAACGGCTGGCCATTCAGGCTGAGTCGGGACTTCTGGCGTTGTTTGCCGCTGGAGTCGGTGCAGTAGACCATCCGTCCGGACAGGCAGTTCCCGCACTGGCCGCAGGGGATCTGGTCACAGACGAGGACTCGGTCTCCGGTGGTGAGCCCGGTGACGTCGGGGCCGAGGTGTTCGATGGTGCCGCTGGCTTCGTGGCCGAGCACGGTGGGGGCCGGGTAGGGGAACAGGCCGCGGGCGAAGTGCAGGTCGGTGCCGCAGATGCCGACGCTGGCGGTGCGGACGAGGACCTCGCCGGGGCCGGGCGTGCGGAGCTGGATGGGCTCGATGGTCATGGGNGTGCCGGGGGTGTGCAGGACGGCGGCCTTGGCGGTGAGGGTGGTCATGGCGATCTCCTGTTTCGCGGTCGGGGTCAGCAGGGCAGGCGGGTGACCGCGAGGGCCGCGGCGACTTGTTCGAGGTAGGCGGGGGCCGGAACGTCGGGGATTTTCAGCACGAGGGTCTGGTTGCGGAACTGCTGGTAGCGGGGAAAGTCCGCCGGGTGGGGTGGGGTCCATCGGCCGCGCAGGTGGGGCCAGTACGCCGCGATCAGGTCGGGGCGTTGGAGCAGCGGAGTCGACAGCCAGTCGGGGTAGAGCGCCCGGACGGGCACGCCGACGTTTTTGCAGGCGCTGAGCAGGGCGGCGGGGTCGGTGATCGGAGTGAGCAGGGTGAACGGCGCCCCGTACCAGCCGCGTACCGAATCCTCCGGCGCGCTGACAGGCTGGAGCGGTAGGTCGCGGTCCTCGATGAGCTGGGTGAGGTAGCTCAGGTTGGCGGCGCAGGTAGCCATCCGGTCGGACAGGGTACGGACCTGCTCGGTGGCGATCACTGCGGCCAGGGCGGGGATGCGGTACTTGTAGGAGGCTGCTGCCGGGGCCAGCGCCAGCAGGTCGGGGTCGGCGAGTTCGGCGGCGAGTCGGGTGGGATGGTGCCCGACCGTCATCGCGCGCTCGTAGAGAGTGCGGCTGTTGGTGGTCAGGACGCCGCCTTCGCCCCCGGAGACCGCCTTGGATTCCTGAAGGCTGAAGCAGCCGGCGTTCCCCCAAGACCCGACCGGGCGTTTCCGGTAGCGGGCGCCGTGGGCGTGGGAGCAGTCCTCCACGACCGGGTCGGGCAGGTGGGTGAACTGCTCCATGGGCGCGGGGATNCCGAAGGCGTGCGTGACCAGGACCGCCGAGTGCTGCCCGGTGTTGAGCTGGGCGGGGTCGAGATTGGGCGAGTCCGGGGCGAGGTCGGTGAAGACGGGGTGGCTTCCTGCGTGGAACGCGGCGGTGATCGCCGAGATCCACGTCATCGGTGACATCGCCACTCCGGCGTCGGGGTGGACGCCGACCGCATGCAGCGCTGCGTGCAGCGATGCGGTGCCGGAATTGAACGACAGCGCGTGGTCGGTGCCGGTCAACGCGCGGAAGGCGTCTTCCAACGAGGTGCAGGCGGGACCCCGGCCGATTTCCGACAGCGACCCCGACCGCAGGAGCGCGGTGACCGCAGTGATCTCGGCATCGCCGTACTTGCGGCGGCGGGGGAAGGGCAAGGTCACCCTCGGCTGGGCGTCCCTCATGCGCTTGGGCGGTACGGGACGCGGTGCCCGGCGGCATCGGCGGGGATGCGGTGCAGGTGCAGGCCGCTGGCCCCGTCAGGCAGAGCCCATGACAGCCAGAACACGTACAGGTCCGCGTCGCCGGTGACGGCGAGCACGTCGTGCTCGATACCGGCCGCGGTGTAGAGGATGTCGCCGGGCTGGACGTCGTGGTCGGCGTCGCCGAGTCGGATGACGCCCGTGCCGGAGGCGACGAACCAGAACTCGTCGAAGTCGTGGTGGTGCCGGTCGAAGTGGCTGGTGCCGTCGGCGCGCAGCCGGAACCGTCCGGCGGAGTGCGCCAGACAACCGGCCGGGCGGTTGCCGGGCGTCCAACGTTGGGCGGATGCGGTGCGGATCAGGGCCATGAGGGAGCTCCTTGAGGCCGTAGGGCGGGGAGAACGGTCGGGGTCTCGGCAGTGATCGCTGACAGGTCGGCGGTGAGAACAGCGGCGAGAAGGGCCGCGGGTTGCTGCTGGCCGCGGGTGAGGTGGAACAGCAGCAGGGAGGTGGCGATGCGGNCACGGTGCACGGTCAGCGCCCAGGTGTCGTCGACGCTGATGCCGTCGGGGAAGTAGCCCTCGATCAGCGCCAGGCTCAGGTGCGGGTGTTCCTGCACGGTGAATCCGGCCAGGTCGGCGAGGGGATCCCCGCCGCGGACGCTTTCCAGGTCGATGAATCCGCTGGTCGTGGTGGTGTCGGGGTCGTAGAAGATGTGCCGGGCCGCACAGTCGCCCAGCAGCAGATGAGGGCCGGTGTCGCGGAGGCGCCACAGATGGCTGGTGATGATCTGACGGGCGGAGGCGGCGAGCCCGCCGCTGGGGTCGACGGGTAGCCGCCCAGCTGTCCGCGGGCGGAGCGAGTCCAGGAGTGATCGGTACGGCCCGCTGCCGGTCGGGGTGAGCCTGCCGTACCCGCCGACCGTGATGCCGTGCGCGCGGCGCAGGAGCCTTCCGGCGTGCTGGGCGGCGCGGAGCACCCACGCCGAGGGTGTGCCCGGGGCCGTGCCACCGAGGGGAAGNCCGGGACAACGGGTCTCGACACAGGCCGTGGAGTCGTGCCAGAGCACTTGGGGTGCCGGGATGCCCTGGGCGGCCAGGACTTGGGCAGCCCAGGCGGCGGTCGCGTACCTGGGCGGGGGCGCCAGCGCCACCTTGATGATCAGACGTTCGCCGCTGATGGCGCGGGCGGTGAAGACGGTGTTGTCGGCGCCGCCTGCGCCCGGTGTCAAGCCGGTCCGGTCCACAGCGACGCCCGCGGCGCGAATCCGGGCGGCGAGCCCCTCGGCCGGGGGGCGATCCGCCGAGTTCACGGCTGCACCTGCCGTACGTGGGCGGGGGCACCGGAGCGCGCCGAACGCAGGGCGGCGTCGAGCAGAGCGATGGAGCCGAGCCTGGTAGGGACGGCCGGGCCACCGTGGACAGCATCGATCATGGCGGTGATGCGTGGGCCGTGGCCGTCGACGGGGAGTTCGAGCTCGGTGCTGGCTGTCCCGGCGGGTCCCAGGGTCGTGATGGTCCGCTGGCCATCCCAGCGGCACCCGTCGCCGGTGGGCAGGTCGATCCTCCAGTGCCCGTCGGCGCTGGTCCGTTGCCCGATGCCGGCGAACCCNCCATGGAAGGTGAACACCGAGTCGTCGGCGAACCGTAAGTGCGCCGAGGCGGTGGAGCAGTGGCCGCCGGGCAGCGGCAGCGGTGTCTCGACGCAGGTCACGGAGACGGCCATGGCAGCAATCAGGTGCTGGATCTGGTCGAAGGCGTGCACCGCCAGGTCCTGGATGGCGGGATGGGGTAGCCGGGACCGGAATCCGGCCGCAGGAAGAGACACGAACATGTCCGTGCTGACCGTGTACGGGCCTGGGCTGAGCGTCCGGGCCGCCTGGCAGAAAGCCAGGAACCGCCTGTCGTCGCCGCGGTTGCTCATGACGGCCAACACACGGCCCTGCACGCGGGCCAGCTCCACCAGATTGACGGCGTCATCCAGGCTCAGCGTGAGCGGCTTTTCGGTGAAGACGTGCGCCCCGTGTTCCAGGGCCGTGCGCGTGCNGGCGGCGTGGATGTCGGCCGGAGTCAGGTTGACGACGATCTGCGGCCTGGTTGCCGTGAGCGCCGTTTCCAGGCTCGGGAAGACCGGAACATCGACCAGGCCGCCCCGTCGACCGAGACGGGATGCGGCGTTCACGTCGGGGTCGGCCAGCGCGGTGATGGTGATGCGAGGGTCAGCGGCCAGGTGGGTGACCCACCGCTTCGCGATCAGCCCGCACCCGAGGACGAGGGTGTTCACCGCGCACCTTCCAAATACGGGGTGAGCAGCCTGATTGCCTGGTCGAGTACCTGACCGGCGGCGGGAGCTGCATTGACGGGCAGGCAGGTCGGGGTGAGCGGATCGGCGAAGTGGGTGTGGAACCCGCGGGTGAAGTCCGCGTCGAAGTACAGCGACGGCATCCCGACCCGGGCGCGGGCACGCGCCGCTACCACCTGATGATCGGCCTGCAGGAGCAGGGTCACCGCAGGCAGTACCGCCAGACCTCGGTCCACCTGGCGGCAGACCAGCGCTCGGGCCGTGGCGTTGNCATCCAGCCCTTGCATGAGGCCGACCGCACGCACGTGAGCCAGTAGCGTGTCGACCGTCCGGTCGAGGATCACATGGGAGCCGCCGTCGGCGGCCGTCTGGGCGCGACGCTGCCGGAGTTCCTCGATGTCCAGGTGGACAGCCAGCAGCGCGAGCTGGTCGGTTTCGTCACGGACCGGTCGGGCCGACAGCGCGGACGGGTCCGGCGCGGCTTGGTAGTAGCAGGACACGACGCTGGTGTTGCCGAGGCGGGCGGCCAAGGCGAGCGCGAGCGTGGTCTTGCCCGTGCACGACACCCCTTCGATACCGATGATCACGATCGTGTTCCCTTGTCGCGGTGGGCTTTCGGAGCGGGCGTGGTAGTGGCGTGCTGACGGCCGAGCAGGGCGTCGGCGACCGCCAGCCAGGGGCCGACGCTGCGCAGCAGGTAGGCGGCCAGCAGCTCGACGCAGTCCCGCCCGACCGTGCCCGCCGACGTGTGTTCTGAGCGGGTCTCGGCGGTCAGGACGGCCGGAACCACGGCCGTGAGGACAAGTCCGGCCCCTGCGGTCGCCTGCAGCGCCCGGCCGGACCTGGGCGCGGCGGCGGTGACGAGGGCCACCCCCGTGACCGGGCCGGCACCCAGCCAGGCGGCTGCCCGGTAGGTGGCGATCCCGGCGAGCAGGTACCGGTGGCGACGGGTCCCGTCACCGGTGCGCGCCGCCGCACGCAGGATCGTCGGGTAGTCGAGGTAGGAGCCGAACCACCGGCGGCCCTGGGAGATGATCTCTGTGACGCAGGCCGGCGATGGAACGGTCGTTGTTCGGGGGACGCTCGCCGTGGGGATGCCGCGCAGGGTGAGGGGCACCCCGGTGGGCACGTCGTCCAGCACGCTGCTCTCGCAGAGTCCGCCGATCTCGGCGAGGATGTCTCCTCGAACGAACAGGCCATGGCCGACGGGCTGTGCCAATCCCGCCCGAAGCAGAGCCGCTGGACGACGGCTGAGGGTGCCGGCGTGGTAGCGGCGGGCGTAGGGGATCTCGCGGCGCAACGTCCACACCGATTGGAGCGTCGCCGACCCACGCACCAGCCCCCGGGCAAACCCACGGCCAGCGGCCTGCGGTGCGGCGTGCAGGGCGTGCTGCTGGACAACGGACGGTCTGCCCCGCCGCGAGGAGAGCAACGCGTACACCACGGTCAGGTCCTCGACGGTGGGCCTGGAGTCGATGTCGTAGACCGCGAGGTATCCGCCGGGCGGCAACCCGCGGGCGGCGTAGTTCACCTGAGCCGCTTTGCGGCCAAGCCCGGGATAGGTGACGTGGCGGACTCTCTTGTGGGGCGCGTCGGTGAGAAGCTGACCGATCACCTCCCGGGTCAGGGGTGTTCGGGCGAGGACCGTGGCAGCGATCTCGACGGGCAGGTTGCCGCCCGTGGATGCCCGCCGGGCGGCTCGTAACGCCGCGAGTTCCTCCACCGAGAGCTGCGGGAATTCCGCCGCTCGCAATCGGCTACTGCGACTGACCGCGCGGGCGATCAGGTCCCGTTCGTGTTCCTCACGCGCGGTGNACACCATCGTCAATGACATGCCGGGAAAGGCCGGCAGGATCGTCTTCCACCAGGCCAGCGCCGTGCCGACATGCGCCTGTTCGCGTAGCACTGGAACGATGACATGCACTTCAGGCCACCGCGCTCCTGCGGACGGCTCGAACGGATGGGAGCCTGCGTCACGAAGCCAGGTGTGGGTGCGGGCCAACTGCCAGGCTCCCACGGTGTGCCGGGCCGTGAGGCTCACCGCGCAGGTCCAGGCAACGGCTCGCAGGGCGTCAGCGGCCATCGGATTCGGCCTCCTCCACGGCCCGCAGGAACTGACGGTAGAGATCCCCAGGCCGTCCCGGCGGGTAGCCTTCGCGCCACGGTTTGGCCGGCCCGGCGAAATGCAGGATGGAGGCATCCGGTTCGTCGGCCAGCAGCATCGCCAACGGCGCGTAGGGCTCTGCGTCGTCGTGGCGGTAGGTGGGCTGGGCGGCCAGCGGCGAGAGAGCGAAGGTGTTCCAGCGGCGGTCCAGCCGACACCACTGATCGTCGACGGCGACGTTCAACGCGTCCTGGTCCCACAGCCGCGCCTGTTCGGGGNGGTCGGCCAGGAAGCCGCGAGCGCGGGAGAACACCTCCTGGCGTTCGCATGCAGGCAGGTCCAGCAGCATGACGCCGGAGTTGAAGTAGTCACGGCCGGCCGGCAACCCCAGCTCCGCCCAGCCGGGCAAGGCGATCCCGGCCCCGATGACCGGGTTCTGCGGGTCGCGGACCGCACCGATCGCGGCACCCTCCAGAGAGGCGAGCAGCAACGGACGCAGATCCGCCAGCACCAGCGTGTCGACATCCAGGTAGAGAACCCTGCCGCGGTAGCCGAGCGTGTCGCCGATCGCCAGCCGTAGATAGACCGCCGCTGACACCCAGCCCGACACTGGCCCGGCCGCCGACGGAACGACCTGGTGAAAAGCGATGTTCACCGACAAGCGGTCGGCGTGCCATCGCACCCGCTCCCGGCTAGCGGCTGCCAGCTCGTCATGCAGTACCAGCACCTGCACGTCGGAATGGGCGCCGGTTGCGTTCAGCGACTCCATCAGTACACACAGCGGTCGGGCGTACCGGTCGTCTAGGCAACACACGATCGGCGTGAGCGGGTTGCTCACCGCGCCNCCCCCGCCGTGGTAGTCATCCGGTCACGCTTCCGCCCCACGGGCCGGGCCAGCCCGCCGCGCAGATCCATCCGCCCTGCCCGGCCCCGCACGGAGGCCGGGCGGGTGGCGACATCCAGGTGGTGCCGGCGCGGATCGCCGGCGGGCAGGTTGACGGCAGCGCGATCCGGAACGTGGACTCCGTAGAGATCGAGGCCGGTCACAGATGCCTCCCAGGACGTGGGCCGAACATGTCCACCCATGCGGCGGCGATAGACGCACGTTGCGCCGGGGCCACCTCATAGAAGCCGGGCAGGTGCGGCTGTTCGNCCAGCAGCGCGGCGGCCACGGTCATTTCAGCCTTGACGAGGTGGATCGCCGATCCCATCGCCGAGGTGTGCAAGAAGTTCACGGCGTTGCCGTTGCCGAGCAGGAAGAACGACCGTCCGTTCTGGGAACGGATGCGGGAGACGNCAGGGAGAATGCTGCTACGGAGGTAGCCGCTACCGGGCTCAAGCAGGCCGCCCAGGTCGAATTCGTCGTCACGGGACGTGGCCCCCGCCAGGAACGCACCTTCCTTCAACAGCGGAAGATGCTTGGCNGAAAGAGCNCGGTTACCGGTCGCGGAAAAAACCAGATCGGAGCAGGCGAGCGCCTCGGTCAGATCCGCCGACGCGTACCCGACCGACAGTGNCTGTGCCTGGCGAACCGGGTCGGTGTCCAACACGAGGACCCGCACATGCCGGGAATGCAACGCGGCAGCGATCCCGGCACCGATTTTCCCATACCNCAGCACGCATGCCTGACGGCCTTGCATCACCTCGCCCAGATGACGCAACAGCGTCTCNACGGAGAACACGATCGCCTGACCCACGAGCCGGTCCTCGGGTTCCTTCAGTGGACTGCGGGCCACGCTGAAGACCGGGCACGGCAACTCCGGCAACGCTTCATACCGACNCTGCCCGTTCTCGGTGTCTTCGACCACCCCAGCGACCTGTCCCGGCAACCGCACACACAGCTCCTGCAGCGCAGGCGCGAAGTAGCCACCGATGTCAACCAGCACCACACGGCGACCCTCGGCACGACTCCGGATGTAGCCGACGAGCCAATCCGGGTCGGCGAAGCGGACGCGGTCGAGCTCGTCGCACCGGTAAACCCGTGCAGTCTCCTCCAAGACGAACTCGTTGGCTGACTTCGGTTTGGGTAAAACGGCGGCAATCCTGGTGGTGTGGCCGAGAGCGGACAAGAATTCCATCTGCCCTGGCAAGAGATGTGTGATGACCAAAGACGCCGCGGATGTGACCGGCAGCGTGGACGCCAGCCAGGCGAAAAAGGCCGCGGGCGCCGACGCAGCCGAGGCCGCGCTCGCACAGTTTTCGCCGATTTCCCGCAGGTCCTCCAAAAACGCTGCCACATGCGGAAGATCGTCCGGCGGCTCGTCGGTGTCCGCGAGTATGTCGGCTGCCGTCCAGCCCTGCCGGGAGGCCGCCTGGTCGCGGATCTGGGCGATCAATCGCCACGCCTGGTCCTCAGCGAGGATCAGCGGGCAGTTCTGCTCGCTACCATCTTCGTGGTGGACCCGGATCTTGAGCGCCCAGTGTCGGCCCGGACGATCATGGACCGGGCCTTCCAGCGCGGTGGCGTGGGTCACGGGTGAGGGGACGGGCTGCAGAGTCGACGCGTCAGCAGCCGCCGACCACTCTGTGCCACCGCCAATCGGCCGCAGATGGTAGGTGAGCCAGTCGGAACCCTCCTCGCCGGGCACGCCCACGATCACGCCAACCCGGCCACGCTGTGCGGTGTCGAGGGCCAGATCCCCCAGCCGAGGCCAGGACCGCAGCGTGACGTCCGCCGCCCCCGGCCCGCCGTGCGATGTGGTCATGCCGGGGACGGTAGGGCTCCCGCCGAACCCGAATATGAGTCAGGGGAATATGCGGGTCATCCGTCCAGGTGAAACCGGTCAGATATGCGCCGCAGCCTCTCCCGGGTGACGGCGCGTTCCGCGTAGACGAGGGAACGCAGGGTGGATCGCGCCATCGGATGGTTGCGAACCAGCTGCGGGGCAAGCCGCTCCGCCCACTCCAACTCGGTCAACGCCCGGTCCCGGTCGCCGTCCCACAACCAGGCCCGTGCCAGGTCAAGATGATGGTGGCCCTGTCGGGAGTTGGGCAGGGCAGCAATCACAGCCGGGTCCGTACGGGCGTCGAGCGCCAGCGCGCGAGTCTGATCCCCCATCTCCAATGCCACCGACACGGCGTGCACCGCGACGTTCCCNCTGGAGAACGTTAGCGAATGCCGGTCATAGACCTGCGGACCGGTTTCGGNGTCGACCCGATCAGCAGCGGACCGANCAAACGCGATCCGGTCGATCGCCTGCTCGGGATTGCCAGCTCGGGCAGCCGAGACCGCGGCCCGAAGGTGNAGAGACCCCCAGGCCCGCACGGCGAGCTGGTCACCGCGATCGTGGGCCGGTTCCAGACCCACCAGGGCCTTGTCCAGCAATGCGAGGGAATCGGCCCAGTCGGCGGTCGCCCACATGTCCCACGCCCGCATCCAGTCGGCGACAGCGGGCAGCACCGGATCGGCCGACAGCCCCGCGGCCCACGCCGCTCGGTCGCATGCCATCGCCACAAGCTCGGGGTGTCCCAGCGAGTGGGCCGCCGTGTGGCCGAACTTGCACATCACCCCGTAGAGCGCGAAACCCTCCTCGCGCTCTCGTCCGGTCGACACCTCCGCCAGTGCACTGGNCTCCCGTAGCAAGTCCGGCAGGGTCCNCAAGATCGCGACGTTCGCTGCGGCGTCCCGCAGTCGGTGGAGCCGGGTCATCTCACCCCACAACACCCGTGACGGACGGGGCGTCCCATCGAACACCGGCGCCAGGTCGTAGCGCCGCAGCTCCCGCACAATCGAGGACGCGGCAGCCTGCCACTGGTTCTCCGCCGGGGAGCTCGTGTAAGGGCGTCTAATTAGGTCGTTGGGGTGGATATGCAACTCAGCCGCGAGCTTGTTCAACAGACCGACCCGATCCAGTTCGATCAAGCCACGCTCCATCTTGGAGACCCAGCCCTGGCTACGCTTCAGAGCTGCAGCAAGATCAGCTTGGGTCATCCCCAACCGAAGCCGGGCACGCTTGGCGCGACGGCCGATCTCCTCCGCTTCTTCCAACATCAACACACCCCCAGCTCCGCCCGATCACGTCCGATGCTGACACCCTCACGCCCTACGCGGCACTCCACAACCACCAGCAACCTTTTTCGCAAGACTGATCAATCGCAGTGTGTCGTATNTGGCGGGACGTAGTACCACCGCGCCGGTAGGCGCTATCCGACGAGGTGNGGGGAGCTCATTCCCGTTTGCATGGTGTCCGCGGGATCAAGGGGCAGGTCACCTGCTGTCCCGGTGCGACGACGGCACGCCTAACCCCGCGAGGTTCGGCGGAGTAGGAAGGCGGCGATGGAGTGGGTGACGGTCCCGTTACGGTGGAAGTGATCCGTGCCGGTGCGGTGCGGTACGGCCGTCCGGCGCGGCACCGGGCATGGAACGGAGGTGGGGTGCGTGGTGAAGGTGAGCCTGCGGGTGGAGCAGAACGAGCTGCGTGCGCGGATGCGGGCGGTCGGGATGACGCACGAGGAAGCCGCGGTCGAGTTCGCCCGCCGCTACCGGCTGCGCCCCCGGGCGGCGTTTCGTCATGCGTTCGGGTGGACGTTGCAGGAGGCCGCCAACCAGATCAACGCCCATGCCAGCCGTACCGGCGTTGATCCAGATGGCATGCCGGTGATGAGCGGCCCGNGGTTGAGTGAGGTGGAGAACTGGCCGTTTCCCGATCGGCGCCGGCCGACTCCGCAGGTCCTNGCGCTGCTCGCTGCCGTGTACGGCACCGATGTTCATCGCCTTCTGGACCTTGAGGATCGGGAGCGGCTCAGCCCGCAGGACCGGCTGCTACTCAACCNCATGCGGTGGGACACCGCGGATTCCGACCGTCAGGCCCATGGGAATGCGGGCGCGCGAGGTGTACCGGGGCAGCGTGGGGTGGATCGGGTCGGCCCGGTGGCCTATGACCTGTTCCGTCGCGAGCAGGACGACGGCGGTGTGGCGCGGCCCGTGGCTGCCGGCGGTGGGTTTCTCGACGGTGACGAGGAGGAGCGGCTGCGCCGTGCGGTGTCCCGGCCGAGCCGAGTGGATGGTCGGGTGGTGGCGTCGTTGGCGGCGATCCTGGCCCAGCAGCGGGCAACTGAGGACCTGATCGGCTCGGCCCGGCTGCTGGTCCCGGTCGTGGCGCAGCTCGGCGAGGTGGAGCGGCTGATCGGCGAGGCGTCGGGGCGGGTGCGGGGGCCGCTGGTGGAGATCGGCGCGCAGTGGGCCGAGTTCGCCGGCTGGCTGCACATCTCCACCGGCCGCTGGCCGGCGGCACGTGGCTGGCTGGACCGGGCCGCGGAGTGGGCGTGGGAGGCGGACGAGGTCACCCTGCACGCGACCACGATCAGCTTCAAGGGACATCTCGCGTTCCACCTCGGCCAGCTCGACGCCGCGGTCGGCCTGTCGCGAGNGGCGTCGCGGGACGGGCGGGTGTGGGTGGGCCAGCGGGCCTACGACGCCCACCAGGAAGCCCGCGCCCATGCGCTCGCCGGCCAGCGCCGGCCGGCGGTCGAGGCGCTGGCGCGGGGGGCCGATCTTGTCGCCGCCGCGGCGGCGGACGAGGAGGCTGCTCCGGCGTGGATCTACTACTACACGCCGGAGTTCTACGCGTTGGAACGCGGCTGGGTCTGCCGCTACCTCGGCCGCGACGACCCGGCCTACAACGAGGAGGCGATCGTCTGCCTCACCCGCGGACTCGCCGGACTCGGTGACGCACGTACCTCCGGCTGGGCGGCGGAGTTCCTCTGCCACCTGGCCGCCGCCTACCTCCAGGCCGACAGCCCCGACCTCGCCGGCGCCGCCGGCATCGAAGCAGCCACGATCGCCACTGAGACGGGGTCGGCTCGGCTGCTCCCGCGGTTGCGGCGGCTGCACGCCGACCTGGCCGCACGCTGGCCGGGAAGCTCCGTGACGGCTGATCTGGGTGGAGCTCTTCTCCTTGGCCGGGACGGCGACAAGTAGTCCGGGCGGGCACGTCAACGATCGGCCTCGAAGGCCCGCCGGGCACGGAGGCTCTGTCGTTCGACGGTTCTGTGGTGTCGCGGCACGGGTGTACGGTGCGCGGGTGCCAGCATTCCTTATCTGCCAGTGGTGAATGGTTCCACCCGCGGGCTCGCCGTCATCGAGGCCGCCGCACAGCCTGCTGGCACCGCCCGGGACGGGCAGCGGGCCGGNACGGTTGGCGTCGGCTTCCTACTCGCCACCCAACCCGAGGTCGCGCAGCACACGGCCGTGCGTGATGTGTCAGGTGTGCAGGGGGACGATGCTCTCCGTGTCCCATCGGTAGGTGCGGCCGTCGCGGTACAGCCGTACCAGCCGTATTTCCATGACGGGCACCTCGATCGGGGGAAGGTCACGCAGGCCCGCGACCCGGCGGATGATCGGCTGTGCGGGCACGTCGCGGTTGCAGTAGGCGATGCCGACGTGAGGGCGGAAACGCCGGTCGACGGCGGGCAGGCCGCACGCGGCTGTCTCCTCGTCCACAGCGGCGCGGAGTTCGACCAACGGCTCCCAGGGCGTGACCGTGAAGCNGACCGCGCCGCTTGACCCAGCCAGCGGCCCGACCCGCATCCCGATCGCCGGCAGGCCACGACACCGCTGCGCGACCCGGCGGACAACCGTGGTGACGGCGGCGGTGTCGATCTCGTCGGTGAACGCGAGCCGGCGCACGGTGAGGTGCAGCCCGTCGGCGGGGACGGGGTCGAGGCAGTCGAACACGCGCAGCCGCTCCTGGCAGGTGGCGGCGAGGTCGCGCAGGGCGGCGCTGTCGAGGGTCAGGAACCAGTGGAAGCTGCGGCGGGCGGGGGTCCAGCCGGGCCGGTCCCAGTGATTGGTCATCGTGGTCAGGACACGGAAGCGTTCCCAGTCGTCGTGGACCGGGTCGTTCTCGCTCACCACGACCCGCCGGCGAGCGTCCGGGACACCTCGGCCAGTTCGGCGACGGTGGGCAGGGACCGCCAGGGCGCGGTGCGGCGGGCGAGTTCCTGGCCGCGCTGGCGGATGGACTCGATCGGCTGATTGCCTGCGCGGGTCAAAGCTTCGACGCCGAGGGTGGCGCTGTGTTCGGGGTCGGGGTCGTCGCCGGTAGTCAGCGCGGTGGCGATGTCGAGGGCGATGAGGACGTGGCTCCACGGGGAGCGTTCGGTGCCCGGCGTGTCGGTGGCGGTCTGTGCGTAGCTCTGGACGAGGGCGGTTTCTCCGGTGCCGACATGGGCGGTCGCGGCGTTTGCCGCGATCCGCGCGAGGCTGTAGGCGCCGAAGGAGATGCACGGTGACATGCCGGCGGGCAACTCAGCGCGTTCGGCGAGGTCGAACGCGCGGCCGACGGCTTCCCGCACGCCCTCACGATCGCCGAGCTGGCCCAGGGCGCGGGCTTCGCCGTTGACCGCCAGCCGGATCGCCTGNGGGCCGCCTGCGGTGTAGGTCTGTCCGTCGCGCGCCCGCTCCAGCGCCAGCCGGTAGTCGCCGGCGTAGTAGGCGCACAGGCTTTCCGTAGCCCGCACCCAGGCCACCAGGTCGCCGTCCTCCACGGCCACCGCGATGGTGAACNCCTCCGTGCAATGAGCGCGCGCGAGCAGGAAGTCACCGAGGTTCACCGCCATGTACCCGGCCAGCCCCGACAGCCGCGCGGCGACTCGAAGGAGCCGATGACGCTGCCGGGGTAGCTGCCAGCCCTCGATGAGAGTCTGCACTGCTTTCCGCTGCCGCACGACGAGGGGCATCAATGCGGCCGGGCCACGCGTCTCGTAGGACTCGATACAGTCATCAACGAAACTGTCGAGATAGTCGAGAAAAGACGTGTGGACGGACGGTGCAGAGAAATACCGCAGACGAAAACCCACATCGACCAGTTCCGCGTGGCGGTCATATCCAGTCTATCCAGTGCCTGGCGAAACTGTCGCGTCTACGGCAGGCGGGACGATTACCGAAGTGAAAGTGCGGATGTCCTTTCCGGCGATTCCGACCTCCGACACATCTCTCGGCACCGGCAGGTCCTCAGGCCGTGCCCGCCGGCTTCTCGGCGTTTTACTGATCAGGAGCGTGTCGGCGGGGGGCATGTGTTCGCGGTCGTCGAGGTCGAGGAGGTTGTCGATGCTGGTGCCGTAGACCTCGGCGAGTAGGGCGAGCATCTGCGGGGTGGGGCGCCGTCGGGGTGGGAGCGGCCAGGTTTCCAGTTGGGACAGCCAAGGGACNGTCATGGTGGCGGCGCCGTCGGGGTCGAGGCCGGTGCGGGCGGCGTGGGCGTTGATGCGGTCGGCGGCCTGCTGCTGGGTCCAGCCGCGGGCCTGCCGGTGGGCGGTGCGGGGGCGTAGCCGGTAGCGGCGGGTGAACTCGACGGCGATCTCGTCGTGGCTCATCCCGAC